>JAGLML010000012.1 GCA_023140035.1 Thermoplasmatales archaeon | reverse complement strand
TAGGGGTGGAACCCCTATTTCACTCTTATCTTGATACGTCTTTGTGAGGAAGGTAAAAGCCGTGAAAATTGAAATGCATATGATCAATTTTATGACTGTATTATTTTCCAAAGAAAATTTCTGCAATTTCATATAATTTCATGTCAACCGTTTTTAGTTTAGAAACAGCAGTCTCTAATTCAACTGGAACAATTTTATTGCCCTGCAGAGCAACCATCTTCCCATAATTTCCCTCCTTTATTAATTCAACAGCAGCGACACCAAACCGAGTTGCCAAAATCCTATCATATGCAGTAGGCGTTCCTCCTCTTTGTACATGCCCTAATATAGTAACTCTAGTTTCAACGCCCATTCTTTTTTCTATTTCTTTTGCTATAATATTGCCTATGCCACCTAGTCTGACATGGCCAAATTCGTCTTTTTGCTCTGTCAGAGTGGCCAGTTTATTCATATCCCTTGGTTTTGCACCTTCTGAGACTACTACTATGCTAAATGTTTTTCCATTATCATACCGTTCTTTTAGCTTTTTGCATATCACATTTATATCAAATGGTTTCTCAGGAATCAATATTTCATCTGCTCCGCCTGCCATACCTGCCATCGTTGCAATCCATCCTGTATGTCTGCCCATAACCTCTACCACTATGATTCTATGATGTGATTCAGCAGTTGTATGTAATCTATCTATTGCTTCTGTAACAATTGAAATTGCGGTATCAAATCCGAATGTGAAATCAGTTCCTGAGAGATCGTTATCAATTGTTTTTGGAACACCAACTACAGGTATGCCCATTTTATGTACTTTTAATGCTGCTCCTAATGTATCTTCTCCACCAATAACAACAATGGCATCAATTCCAAATTTATTTATATTTTCAGTGAGTTTTTTGCCGTCTTCTTTTTCTTTGAGTGGATTCGTTCTTGATGTTCCGAGAATTGTTCCTCCTTTAGGCAAAATGCCAGAAACATGGTGATTAGATAAAGGAGTCGTGTCTCCATCAATAAGACCTTTCCAACCATTTTTTATGCCGATAGTTGCCCATCTGTATTTGTTAGATTTTTTAACAACAGCTCGTATCACAGCGTTTAAACCTGGGCAATCTCCCCCACCTGTTAGAACACCTATTTTTTTCATAAAACTTACCTTTCATCTGTAATTTGGTTTATCTAATTTGCTTTTTAATAATTTATGATAGTCTTATAATACTATATTTGAAAGCTAAAATATTTATACATCAAATGGCATTCATTTTGTAGTTGATGGGATGCCAGTAAGAAAAATTCAGTTTAAATCGTTATTGATATTAATATTTATACTTATATCTTTAGTGGTTTCTTGTTTTCCATCCTCTCAAGCTTCTTTGATAAAAGACGTTAGGTTCAAAGAACAACATGTCTCCATAAGTAACCCTATTCTTATTGCTGGAAGTTATCATTGTTTCGATGTTTCCCTTATTACGGAAGCGCAGAAAATCACAATTATTGCCTATCAAGGAGACGATATTCCAGATCCACAGGATCGCTCTCTCAAAAATTACTATCGATGGGAATATGATCACGGTATTTGGAAAGATGTAAGTGGTCATGATTCATTATATATAAGATCATCTAAATGCTTAGAAGAAAATCATACTTATTCCTTCTACCTTGGTATCGATAATAAGGCAAACCCGGGACGTTGGACTATCAAGGTTATTGTAGATGACACGGAAGTGTCTTCTACTCCTTCTTTTGTGATAGTAGCTAGTTTCAACTTTTTTTTATCAGCAATAATTGGTATATCCAAGCCTAATGTCATAGGTAAAAAACTCCTTGTTAATTCAGATTTGATATGCTCTGATCGGAAAAGAATAATGGTGGGATCAGAAAATAATATTGAGGAGAGGGTGGATAAGGTTTTAAGAAAGGACACTATTTCTGAGCATAAAGAAAAATCGACAGGTGAAACTCTAGATTTGTTTCTTTTGGATGAAACACCATCACCTGAAAATGAGTTGATAAAATCAACTGCTTCCACCTATCCACGGAGTAGGTTAAAGAAAGGACAATCTAACGCATTGAATTCTTTGTTTTTTAATAAAAAATGGGGAGGCAATAATGGTTTTTGCCCAGTAAAATTAGGCGGCTATAAGAAGTTTTTAGCTATAATATTGACAATCGTTTTGTTATTTGTTGCTTTTGTCCCTATTATTAGTCCCCAGGAGACTACATCCTCGTCTTATCCTAGCATTTCATCATTTGATGTTTTTCCTGATATGGTAAATTTAGGTGATTCTCTTTTGTTGAATGTTTCTGCTTCTGATTCAGTTGGTGTTGCTTCTGTTGTTGCAGAAATTAGTGGGTTAGAAACGGTCAATTTGTCATTTGTTGAAGGAACTATTGTGAATGACACGATTTATTCTGGTTTCTGGCAGAACATATGGTTAGTCCATGATATTGATCCTGGTAATTATACAATTATGGTTACTGTTTTGAATAGGGACAACATTAGTGTTTCTCAGCATTGTGCATTTACTGTTTTACAGGAAGATAATAATGTAGATAATCCCATTGATAATTTTTTTGAATCTAAAAATCAAACAAGTTCTGATTTGAAGAGCGGAGGCACTATATTCATTGTAGATAAAAGACACGAGGAACTAACGGTGCTTCCTGGTGCAAGTTTTTATGTGGAAAGAACAATAGATGGACCTCATGGAACAAACGTAGTTTTTGTTCCCATGTTTTCTGATGCATTAACTTTAGAGACAATAGAAGTTGTCGAAGACACAATTAAAAATGAGGAAAAGAATGCCAACAGTGATATTCCAAAGGTTTTTATTACTGGAAATGGAAAATGCGAAATAGAACGAGAGATTGAACGGCTAAGGGAGAAATTACCGACTAAAATTAAAGCGTTGAACAAGATAGCTTATACTGATCATGTTGAGTTACAAAGCCCTAGAACAATAAGAATGTGGTTCCGTGCGCCATCGTGGGAGGAATTACAATCCGGCTTAAAACCATCATATGGTGAGATAAGTTACCTTGTTTTTTCTGATGAAAATAATCTAGATTTTGAGGGCAGTACCTGGTGGAATTCAAACTGGGGCTACCGGAAACTTATCACAGTTAATTCTTCTCAGGTTAATTCTGATCTGGTAAACTTCCCTATTTTAGTGAGTAATACAGATGGTGATCTGGCTAATAAGGCCCAGAATGATGGCGACGATATCGCATTTGTTCTTTATAGTGATAATAGTACACAGTTGAATCATGAGATTGAACTATTCAACGGAACTACTGGTGAGATTGTCGCCTGGGTTAATGTAACCAGTTTGAATTCATCTGTTGATACAAAGATTTGGATGTATTATAATAATAGTGTTTGTAGTAGTCAGGAGAATGTATCGGGTACTTGGGATTCAAATTATGTTTCTGTCTGGCATTTTCACGGGAATTCTCTGAATGATTCAACTTCTTATGGATATGATGGCATCAATAGTGGGACGTCATATAATGCTAGTTGTAAGATAGCTGGGGGTAGACAGTACAATGGGGATCATCGCGTAGATATTAACAATTTTGCCACTATATCTACAGCTTTGACAGCAGAGACATGGATATATAGAAGTACAAGTGATATTCAACCGCTTTTCAGGCTTTTCACTGAAGGACTCAATTGGAATGATAATGATTGGTGTTTATATTGGAGAACCGGTCCACAAAATATGAGATTTGTTATCAATAGTAATGATTATTCAACTGGTGGTTCTTTTGACTTTTCTGGTACATGGGTCCATACTGCAATTACTTATGACGCTGGTGATGCATATTTGTATAATAATGGGGCGTTAGAGGTTGATTGGTCAGGACAATATGGTGCCACGATAAACAATGTTTATGATACATTAACTATTGGAAATCAGAACGGTGGCGGAAGAGATTGGAATGGATCACTCGATGAGGCTCGGATTTCAAACATAAAACGTTCTACTGATTGGATAAACACAAGCTACAATACCATGAACTCGCCAGACACATTTCTTAGTTTTGGTAGTGAACAAAATGTTACTGACACGTCAGTTGATAAGATTTCTCCATATATGATAACATATTCGCCGCTTATTATTACCGCAACAGCAGCAAGTGGTTTAAACAACGTTACACTTTGGTACCGTTATTCAACTGATAACAGCAGTTGGGATAGCTGGGTTGAAAATGAAACTGATACCGTGTCACCATGGGAATGGAGCTTTGGCTTCTATAATGGTACAGGGTTCTATGAGTTTTACAGCATAGGGAAAAAATCTGGCTTCCCTGATGAATCAGCTCCAGGCATTGCTGACACAATCTGTTTTTATAACGGTAGTCTCAATACAGTACCTGCCATAGATCTCATATATCCAGCTCCCAACGGGACAACAAATGTGAGCCGGGAACCAATTTGTCGGATTTGGGCAAACGATAGTGACGGCGGCATGCTTGACGTTTACTGGTATGAAAATACAACGGGTCCATGGACTTTACGGCAGATTAATCCAGGTGTTCCCGCAAACTCCAGCGTTAGTTGGACGTTTAACCAGGCAGACTTATTTAGCACTTCCTATTGGTGGAAGGCTGTAGTCAATGACAGCATAAGCAATGCTTCTGCTGTGTTTTATTTTACAACAGAGGCTTTGAATACTTCAGTTGATCCGATTTCTCCGTACATTGTTACAACTTCGCTATTTAATATTAATGCTACGGGTCCTTCTGATTTGGATAACGTTACGTTGTACTATCGTTGGAGTGATTATAATTTTACTGACTGGGACACATTGACCTATGATGATTTTGAAGATGCAAGTGGAGACCCATGGACTGGCACCAACTATACGGATGGTGGTGGTGATTGTTTGTTGTATACGGGTGGGACGTATGCTCATCAGGGTAACAATTCGGCAGATATTCAGGATAATAGTGGTGTTGCATCATCGTTTTATCATACGAATGGGATAGATGTTCACACGCCTGAATATGAATATATAAAGGTTGATTTTTGGTTTACAGCTGATGATATGGAGGTTGGTGAGGACTTCTGGGTGCGGTATTTTAATGGGTCTAGTTGGAATACGGTGGCTACGTATGTTGCTGGAACTGATTTTGTGAATGGTCCGTTTTATCATGAGACGGTTTGGATTAATGAATCGGTTTATACGTTTCCGTCTGATATGCAGATTCGATTTCAATGTGATGCTTCAATAAATAGTGATGATGTCTATATAGATCAGATATATGTTAATGCTACGACAATCCTGCCAGGCAATAGCACAGACTGGGTTATATGGTCTAATAATAGTAATCCAGATGTTACTTCTCCGTGGAATTGGAGTTTTGACTTTCCAAACAGTAAAGGTCACTATGAATTTTATAGCATCGGAAAGAAATCTGGTTCAGCTGATGAGCCTCCTCCAGCAAGTGCTGATGCAATTTGCTATTTTGAACTGAATCCCCCACCGAGTATAGAGAATGTCAGCCCAGCTAATGGTAGCACCGGAGTCAGCCTGCAGCCAACCTGTAAAATAAAGGCAAACGATGCCAACGGAGACCAACTCACCGTTTACTGGCTTCTAAATACAACAGGCCCATGGGAGATAGAGGAGGTTAATTATAGTGTTCCCGCAAACTCCACTGTTAGTTGGACGTATAGTGATGCAGATGCGAAAGGTATCACCTATTGGTGGAAGGTTGCAGTCAATGACAGCAAGAGCAATACTTCTGCTGTGTTTCATTTTACAACTGAGACTTTGAACACTTCAGTTGATCCGATTTCTCCGTATATTGTTACAACTTCGCCGTTTAATATTAATGCTACGGGTAGTTCTGATTTGGATAATGTTACGTTGTACTATCGTTGGAGCGAAAATAATTTTTCTTGGACCACATTGACCTATGATGATTTTGAAAATGCAAGTGGAGATCCATGGATTGGTACTAACTATACGGATGGTGGTGGTGATTGTTCGTTGTATACGGGTGGGACGTATGCTCATCAGGGGAGCAATGCGGCGGATATTCAGGATAATAGTGGTTTAGCATCGTCGTTTTATCATACGAATGGGATAGATGTTGATACACCTGGATATCAATATATAAAGGTTGATTTTTGGTTCACAGCTGTTTCTATGGAGAATGGTGAGGACTTCTGGGTGCGGTATTTTAATGGGTCTAGTTGGAATACGGTGGCTACGTATGTTGCTGGAACTGATTTTGTGAATGGTCCGTTTTATCATGAAATAGTCTGGATTAATGAATCGGTTTATACGTTTCCGTCTGATATGCAGATTCGATTTCAATGTGATGCATCTACTAATGGCGATGATATCTTTATAGATCAGATATATGTCAATGCCACCACAACTCTAGGAGATTCTACAAAATGGGACGTTTGGAATAATCCTAGTAACCCCGATAATACCTTCCCGTGGAATTGGAGTTTTGACTTTCCAGAAGGTACTGGTTACTATGAATTCTATAGCATAGGGAAGGAATCTGGTTCAGCTGATGAGACTCCTCCAGCGAGTGCTGATGCAATATGCTACTACTACGCAGCTATCACTCCTATTATCAACAATTATAATTTAATGAACAGCACTGATTCAAAGCTCAATAGCGTGACAGGTTTACTTGATGTAAACAGCGAATACTACTTCACAATAAATATTACGGAACCCAATGGATGGGACGAATTAGAATACATTAACATAACAGCTTGGTACGATAGCGGTAGCGATAGTAGTACATACAATCAAACCCAGGGCGGGAACTTGAACATGTTCCTACAGTATGAAAACGCTACAGGAACTGCCAACTTCAGCATGTTGTGGCCTGATGGTGAAGCACAACTTGTTCTCGCAAATTGTTCAGAGACTAGTATAAACAGTACAACCCGAATCATTAACATTAGTTTCAAACCTGGTAGTCAGGTGCGATGGGCAAGCAGCAACGACAGTTGGGATTCAACGCAAAACATGACTAATGATCCGTATTCATGGAATTTCAACATAACAGTGAAAGACGCAACTGGTAGAAAAGCCTGGAAAGTCGACGAGTACGGAGTCTACAAGTTTACATCTATTCTCCCTGATTCAGACTGGGTAGATGTTATTGCATCGCCGGGATTCAGCGACACCTCTAACATTGTTACCATCACCTACTCATCAAACTATAACTTCAACATAAGCGTCTATTTTGAAGAAAACCTTACCAACACAACATGGATGGATACTATCACTATCGCCAACAACGTATGGATACTTGCAGACGCTGATCCTAATGATGACATTACTTCTGACAAAATGTTTAACGGCATCGGAGAAGTTAACGCAATGGACATCTTCAACATTTCAGGGGTCTTCTCGAGTGATAACGTTAGTCAAACTGTAGATGTGCAATTCAGAGTGGACATACCTTTTGGCACTCACTCAGGAGAGTATGTTGCAAGGGTGGCCTCGAGAATAACTCAGGATTGAAAAGGTTCAGTCAAATGTACTTGACTATTACTTCGACATCTTAAAAATTATTTTAAAGACAGTTCAATTATGTTTGAGGTTTGTTTGACAGATTCATTTGATTTGTATTTCATTTATCAAATCGTAAAATTTAATACGGATTTATTAGATAAAAAAATGTAACATTTATATATCATTTTTAGTTATAGATATTTTTGTAATCTCCTTCTAATTTTTTTTCTGTATTCTTAATCGTAAAATTTAATACGGACTTATAAGATAAAAAAATGTAACATTTATATATTGTTTCGAGTTTCATATTTTGGAGCGGGATGGGAAAAAAACTAGCTTTATCATGTCCGCATTGCTTAAGTCATAGGGTAGTGAGGAATGGACATCCTCATGGAGATAAACTCCAATTTTTTTGCCATTCCTGTGATAAATATTTTTCTGAGGACGCAGCAAAAGGTTACCCGCCAACAAACATCCCTTACCCAGTTATTGCTTATCTTTTGTACTTCCGTAAGCGTGTTCCTGAATTTTCTAATATGAGGGAGTTTAGACGTTTTGTTAGTCAATGGTTGAACTGTCTCGGAATTAAAAAAGGGGAGGTTTCTCGTCAGATTATTCATCATTGGATTAAAAATTATGAACCTGATCTTGAAAGGATTATTAGTTTTGAAGAGGCTCGTGATTACTGTCGTAGGATTCTTTCTAGAATTGTTAAGGATATCCCTGAGACGGTCAAAAAAGATAAAACTATTCCTCACACGCATGTCCTCAAAATTATTGAAGATATTTTTGGCCGTGATTATTCTCAGGATTTAATCCGTCGCGATAGAGTCTTCTTCGACGAGTTATGTGAGCTAGTAAGCAAGTACAACGTGTATTGCTATAAATCTGTGGATGAACGTCTAGGACGACTTGCTAAGCGTCCGTTTTTTGCGAGGTCCTAAAAGGTATGCTAGAGGAGAAAAGAACGCTAATGGAAACGGGATGCGAAGAAATCGGTAGTGCATGCTATCAACCTCAGAGTAGTTCCTACTATGCTAAGAGATCCTCTAGCTATGTTAAGAATATTGATTATCTTGTTGACCGGGTAATTGCTAAGAACAGCAAGGTTTCATTTACTCAGAGCAGAGTTAAAAATGATTCCTTCAAATCCATAAAGAAGCTGTGGAAACATAGAGTAAATAAAAAGCCATCTATGATATTCAACAAGAAGCTTATTGCTGTTGCCCTTGTGTTTAGCTTGTTATCTCTGGGTTTAATCCCGATTATAACCTCAAGCGATAATAACAATGGAGAACCTGCGGATATCACGATTATTAACGTGTATAGTTATCCAACCGTGGGTGGTAAATGGACGGTGATGTTTACTACTGTTGGAAAAGCAGATCTTACAATTACAGCTGTAAATGGTACAAGTTGGACTAATAACGATAGCGGCGGCTATGATCTGCAGTTCTTAGAAATAAAGAGTGGTAATGAGACTTTGAAATATAGCTGGGTCAATGGTTCTGTGGTGGTTGAGAATTATTCATCTAATGAGACTGGTTATGAAATTTCACGAGTCCTTACATCGGGAAGACATACTCTTAAGTTCCAATTCGGTGATGATGTAGAGTATGCATATAATGACGCATTTGTTTGGTGGAATACAAGCTGGAGTTCCCGAAAGTTGATCACGGTGAATTCTTCTCAGGTTGATTCTGATCTTACGAATTTCCCCATTCTTATTAGTATTACAGATACCGATCTGCGTGATGATGCTCAAGATGACGGGGATGATATCGCGTTTATTTTATGGAGTGATAATAGTACGAAGCTTAATCATGAGATTGAGTTGTTCAATGGAACCTCTGGTAATCTTGTTGCTTGGGTTAATGTTACCAGTCTCAGTAGCAGTAGCGATACTAAGATATGGATGTATTATAACAACAGTGCTTGTAGCAGTCAAGAAAACGTCGATGGTACTTGGGATAGTAATTATGTTGGTGTTTATCATCTGAATGAGTCTTTAGGTAATAGGAATGATTCTACTTCAAATAATCATCATGGGACGTTGATAGGAACACCTGATAGAGTCGCAGGAGTAATGGCTGGTGGATTATATACATCTGGTGTTGGTGAAGCATTAAATTTAACTGGTACAAGTGATTATGATTTTAGAACCGATACAGGAATTGATTGGACAATAACTATGTGGGCTAGTACAACAGATACCACGGGATATTTCTTAAATAGAGCAGACTATGGTCATACTGTACGGCAACTTGGATGGGCAGATTTTAGTGGTGTAACACAGCTATGGATACCGCCCGGAACAGGTACCTCGGTCGAACTGCATTCAGATTGCATAGATGGGTATGGTTGGTGTTATATCAGCCTCAGAGTAGTGGATGATGATGCACAATTTATATGGAATACTACTGCTTATAGTTGGGTTGATGTCGGAGTTGCCATTGTAAGTGTTAGTGATGGTAGCCCACTCATCGGTGGAAGACATGATGGAAGTGGCGGTGTAGGATATCCATTACAGGGCAATTTTGATGAAGTTCGTATCTCAAACATACTAAGAACTCAAGAGTGGATTAACACATCATATAACACTATGAATTCGCCCAATACATTCATCAATGTTGGAAGTAAGCAAAATGTTACTGGCACATCAGTTGATAAGATTTCACCATATAATGTGACATATTCGCCGTATACTATTACCGCAACAGCAGCAAGTGGTTTAAACAACGTTACACTTTGGTACCGTTATTCAACAGATAACTCAAGTTGGGGTAGCAATGTATCTTGGAATGATGCAAGTAATCCTGATACAGAATCACCATGGCAATGGAGCTTTAACTTCACCAATGGAACAGGTTATTACGAGTTTTATAGCATTGGAAAGTTATCTGGTTTACCTGACGAATCGACTCCAGGTAGTGCTGACGCAATTTGTTTCTTTAATGAAAGCCTCAATACTCCACCATCCATAGCACTCATAAACCCGTCTCCCAACGGTACAACCGGCGTAAGCACGCAGCCTATGTGCCAGATTTGGGCTAATGATAGCGATGGCGATTCACTTACTGTTTATTGGTATGAGAACACTACGTTGAGTTGGGTTTTGAAAAATACAAGTGTTGTAAGTGCAAATTCCACTGTTAATTATACCTTTACGGAATTCAGCGATTATTCTACTACGTATTGGTGGAAGGTTGCTGTCAATGATAGCATGGACAACATTACAGTTATTTATCATTTCACAACTGAGACTATTAATACCTCAGTCGATCCGATCTCTCCATATCTTATAACATCCTCTCCATTTAATATCACTGCCACTGGTCCTTCTAATCTTAATAATATCACGTTGTGCTACCGCTGGTCCGAAGACAACCAGAGCTGGGGTCCAGCCACCATAACTGTGGATAACACTTCATCAACTTCAGAAGATGCTGCATCACCATCAATTTCTTGGCCTCACACTGTTGGAAACAGTTATGGTAACAGGATTCTTGTTGTATGTTCTGGTGCAGAGGACGATACATCAACAGACATAGTTGTAGCAAGCGCTGATTATAATGGCAAAGCTCTCCAGAAAGCAGATGCAGAGGTGGTGACAAGTGGAGGATATTATGCATCTTCAGAAATATGGTATATTCTTAATCCCGATACAGGTACACATAATGTAAGAGTTAACTTCACTGGAGATGTGTTTGATTCTGAAGGAGGAGCAATATCGCTTTATAATGTCTCACAGCAAGCACCGGAGGTAACAAATACGAGCAATGTCACTGCATCAGATACTATTCTCACTTACATCACAACTCTATCCAATAAATCCATGGTTATCGATTGTGTCGGAGCTGGTGACGCGGTAACCTTCACTCAAGATAACGATCAGACAGAGTTTTACGATGAAATAACCGGTAGCAATTCTGGTGCGGGAAGCTACAAGTTGGTATCGACTTTAGGGTCAACGTTTATGAGGCAGAATGCGAGTGCAAGTGCAAACAGGATGGCACATGTTGTTGCTTCATTCGCTCCTGCAATACTCGGTACAAACTGGACAAAATGGAATAATGATTCTAATCCCGACACTGGTAGTCCTTGGAGTTGGGACTTTGATTTCCCGAATAGTACTGGTTATTATGAGTTTTACAGTATTGGTAATAAGTCTGGTTCACCTAATGAAACTGCTCCGGGTAGTGCTGATGCAATCTGTTACTTTAGCACTCCCACTGCTCCGGTAATAAATAGTTATGATCTACGCAACAGCACTGGTTCAAAACTCAACAATGCAACAGGAGCTCAAGAAGTCAATACTGAATACTACTTCACAGTTAATATAACAGACTCTGATGGATGGGATAGCATCGATTATATCAATATTACTGCCTGGTACGACAATGGTAGCGACAGCACCATTTATAATCAAACATCTGGTGGAAACCTCAACATGTTCCTACAATATAAGAACACAACAGGAACACCTGAATTCAATATGATTTGGCCTGATGACGAAGCAACACTCGTCCTAGCTAACTGCAAAGAAACCGTAATAAGTAGTACAACCAGAATCATAAATATCAGCTTCAAACCACTAAGTCAGGTGCGATGGGCAAACAGCAACGACACTTGGGATGCAACTCCGAACACAACTAACGATCCATATTCATGGAACTTCAACATTACAGTTGTTGATGTATCAGGTATGAATAATTCGATTATAGATGAATATGGAGTTTACAGATATACTTCGGTATTGCCAGATTCTGATTGGGTAGATGTGGTTGCGTTACCCGGATTCAGTGACGACTCTAGTGTTGTCACCATCATCTACTCTTCCAATTATGATTTCAACATGAGTATATACTCTGAAGAGAATCTTACACATACATTGTGGGGTAACACTATTGAAATAGCGAACAACGTAAAGATATTGGCCGATGCTGATCCTAATGATGACATTGTTAGTGATAAAGTATTTCAAGGCATTGGTGAAGTGAACGCTATAGATATATTCAACACCTCAGGAATATTTTCAGTTGATAATATTAGTCAGACTGTAGATGTGCAATTTAATGTTTTTATTCCATTTGGAACTCTTGGGGGCGAATATACTGCAAGGGTGGCGACTAAAATCATTCAGAAATAAAAAATCATAATATTTGTTAATATTTCTAAATTAGTAAATTTTTCATATAACGTCAAAATAAGAATTACATGCATATGCAGGTGCATATTCTATGGCAAAAATGTTAAAAAGAAGAAATAGTTACTCAGTTACAAACTAATATGGATGGGTGCAGACTCAAAAGAAATCAATCTTCTAGGAGTGGAATGAAGGATGGGAAAAAGAAAAATCCTAATAACTACAGTGGTAACACTGTTGTTTCTCTCAATACTTACCAACGGTATGATCATTATGGTTCCTCTAGTGAAAATAACAGAGGCAGCAGATATCACATCATGGATGGATACTAATACCACTATCAATGTTACAGTTGAAACACTTGAGCCTATTATTAACTGGTATGATTTCCAAAACTCAACCAGTGTTTCTAAGTTAAATACCTGGATAGATGTTGAAGAACAATATAAATTTGTTATAAATATCACTAGTGATCAGGGGTGGGCCGATGTAGATTATATAAATATTACAACCTGGTATGATAATGGCAGCGAGAGCACTACATATAACAATAGTGGGAATCTAGGTGGAAACCTAAATTTATATTTACAGTACGAGAATGAAACCGGGAATGCCAATTGGACTATGCTGTGGCCTGATGATGAAGTTATTTTTAACCCTGTAGACTGCATAGAGACTGTTGTAGATGCTTATACTCATAATCTAACATTTGTATTCACTCCTCGCAATCAGACGAGATATGCTCCTGGTGATGGCGCCTGGGATACCAATGCTGGCCATAATGATACAAAATCTTGGAATTTCAATATTACAGCTGAAGATTCCTCAGGTTATAAAAGCTATGAAATCGATGAATATGGTTTATACATGTATTCCCGTATTACTCAAGTTGCAGACAACCCCTTAGGTTCTGGTGCCCCTGGTGATAACAATATCCAATTGTCGCCAAATGCCACTGTCACTACCCAATGTAATGCAAACTATTCCTTAAGCACTAATTTCCCTAATCTAACAAGAGCGGGTGGGGGATATTGGATTCTCAATACATCTTTATCAGCAGCAGGTGGCAACCTATCCAGGAACAACTTCGATGGCAGCAACCCGCTTTACATTTGGGGGACTAATACAACATACAGACCTCATTTAAATGACACCTACACTGATACAGTAGATGTTACATATTGGGTGAACATAACTATAGGAACACTTCCGGGTAACTACTCTTCAACGATAACATATTCCTTAAACGGTCAAGTATAGGAGATAGTTATTAATTGGTTTCCTTTTTGGTTAAAGATTAATAACTATAAATAGAAAAATAGTTTTAGTAAATTTCTCATACTTCATAAATGACATGAGCATTATTCTAAGCAAAAAACGTTGTTTAACCCTCATTCTCTTATTTGTCTTAACGATAAATCTTTCTTCGTTAATAACGAGGAGTGTTAATGAGGTACAAGTTGAAGATTTATTAATGTATATTCCGAATAGTGAGCCTAGAAGCAAATATGATAAACCAGTTTTGATTCGGGGTATATGGCATTATGTAAATATAACTCTAAATAGCGAAATCAGTGAAGTTTCCATAGTATTTTATTATGGTGAAACCCCTTTAGGTTCAGATGATAGAAATGAAACTAATTACTATATGTGGAAATACGATCACGGAAGTTGGGAGGACCTTCAACATAATTCCAAATATATTAACGAAAGTTATTGCCATTATGATTCTGAGTTCTACTCTTTTTACATCGGCATAGATCAATACGCTAACCTTGGCAATTGGACTTTGAAATTATTGGCTTATGATGAACAATTGCTTTCTCAGCAAATTTACGTTGATAACGCAGTGACTTCTATTGTTTTAAAGTCAATACCGGCCATAATCGAAGTGGAACCATTTACCGAAGATTATTACATCTCTAATGAGAAATTTACAGTTGAAAATAAAGGGAACGTACCATTGAGGCTATCGGTGAGTTATGGCAAGTATAAAAACATATTTTCTACACTCGACTTCATTGAAACCCTTAAACCTAATGAGATGAGAAAGTACAGTATCTTGTTGCATTCCAGATCAACGTGGAAACCAGGGATACTAACAATCAAAGCGGGGGAGGCAAGCATAAGAGGGCATGTGCAAAATATTATACCACCAAAAGAA
>JAGLML010000119.1 GCA_023140035.1 Thermoplasmatales archaeon | reverse complement strand
GGCGTACAGCTTATTCCAGAGTTAGACTTTATTACTTCTAGTCTGTCGTTGCTTTCTTTTGATAAGTTTGCACTTTCAATTTTGCTTGTTATCTTTTCAATATTTGCATTGGTTGGATCAATAACTGTTTTCAAACGTCGTTATTTTGTTTTTACGGCAATATGTGCATTTATTGGAATATTTTCTATTGGATTGTTTGTTGGTCTTGTCCTTTCTATTGTAGCATTGGAACTGATAATTATATCTAGAGATGAGTTTGAAAATGGAACGAAGGGAAAGGTGTTTTAGAAATCTAACTTTTGTTCTATTTGTTTTGTTTTCGTTGTGGATTTCTTTACAGTTTTTAGCACCTCTTGCTCTACCCGAAAATAGCGTTCAAGATCTTTCAGGTCTTGTTGCTGTGTCTGATAATGAGTATACTATTGATAATATGGATTTTCCGTGGAGTTTTATATATTCTGCTGGGGATAGGTTATGTCATCAAAAAGAAGAACGCTCCTTTTTTATAAATGGTAATCAGATGCCTTTTTGTAGTAGATGTACAGCTATTTGGTTGGGTTTAGCTTTTGGATTAGGATTTGTGGTTTTTTATAGAATTAAATTAAATGAGAGGTTTGTGCTTGCAATACTCCTTGGTTTAGTCCCTATCGGAATAGATGGGATTGGACAACTCTTAAGTTTCTGGGAGAGCACAAATGTAATCCGAGTTATAACTGGTTTATTAACTGGGATTGTCTGTGGGGCGGCAATTGGTGTTATTATAGATGAAATTAAAACAATTCACGTTTTTAAAAATAACAAAAAGTAGTTAAAGAATAAAAATTATCCAAGGATGGAGGTGTAAAGGTTGAATAAATCAAAAAAATTGACTATAATGGCATTGACCTGCCTTTTAATGTCAGTGGCAATATCTGCAGTAGTAAGTGCTCAGGATGATGAATGGGAGGATGTAGCGCCATGGGCGTTCTGGGGATTTGCTGGACTGATGTGCTTCCTACCGATAATATGGATTATAATAGCCATACTAATAGCCATATGGGTTTATAGAGATGCGGAGAAACGTGGTAGTAGTGGGGCATTATGGCTAATTATCGTTATATTTACCGGGATTATCGGTCTAATAATTTGGCTTGTTGTGCGTCCATCTATTGGAGGAAAACCAGCAGCGTCATCTTCTGATAGGAGATGCCCTAACTGTGGTCGTGTTATTCCTATGGATGCTCGAGCATGTCCCTACTGTAGTAAGAAATTTGAAGAATAACCTTCGAGTTTAAAGTTTGGGATATAACAATGTTTACAAACTATATGTGGAGCTAGTAGGATATAATAAACATCTTGTTGTTTTCCACTAGATTTTTTTATTACGTAAAATCTGATTAAGATGTAGATTTTAGCAGAACTATTGAAATTCTTCTTTTGATAATCCCACTAAAATCATTCCAATTAACGAAAGTATGCTCGATGCAAATAATGGTCCTATCATAAATAAACCAATCAAACTACCAACAAGTGCAAGACCTCGCATCTTTCTCTTCAACGTTACAATACCACCCAATATGGGGAAGACCGACAATATACATCCTATTGTTCCACATATAGCATAAAAATCTTTAACTTTTTCTGCAGTTATTGTTGGATCAACCCCTTGAAACAGGGATGTATCTATCATTGAAACATCTATTATAATAATTGATATCCAGGACATTATGGCAAGTAGTCCTGCGACAATGAGTAGAATACCTGCTATCGTCGTCTTTGACCCTTTCTTTAAAGATTTTTGAAATGGATATTGCTCCATATTATTTGATTCCGAGAATGTACTTGTAATTTCAGAATCATCTTGGGGAATGTTTTCTATTTCCAAGTATTTCACCTTTTACTTATTCTAATGTCTAATTGCTTTTCAATCTTGCTTTTTACTTTTTTTCCTTCTTTGGCTTTGAGATAAGATACGTGGCATTATTTTTTTAGTTACATACCAATATATAATTAAACCGTAAATTATCAATCCAATCTGTAGATATTCTACTTTATAATATGTTGTTAAAAAGATTATTCCTGTTACTGGCACATGCAAAATAATTGCAAATATAAAATATTTTGATAGTTTACCAACATATATTCCATAGCCGATACATACTCCCGTTGTTCCATGCAATAGGATAATTCCAACGGATCCTAGGATTACTAGCGAAATTAGAAATGGTTCTCCTGTTTGGATGTTGGATGTGATCATGGAAAAAGGAGTAAATATTGATCCAAAACCAAGGCCCAGAGAAAGACCATAGACTGCGGTTTCTCTTTTTTCGTGAAGTCTGCCGATATTCAAGATTATTGTTTTAAATAACTGCTCAATAACTGGAAATAAGATAATAAATAATATACCGATACCGATGGTAAAAGTTTCCAATAGGACTGACACAAATCCTGCGATTAATCCAACTACAAATGTTAGGAATATGTTTTTGTCTTTGTAATGCCCTTCATATCCTTTTAAACTAATATAAAGTAAGATCAATGCCGGAATTATTCCCAAGAACAGACTTGCTTGTGGTAGTACAAAATCATTCATTTTGTTTCTTCCTTTAGGATTGAATTATAGATAACATTTTGTTCTAAATTCGACTGATTAGCTTTTGCTAATTAGTCAGACATTTATAAAACTTATAATTTTTTCTAAGCTAGGATGTATAGGATCAGGTGATGAAATATAGCATCCGGCTACAAGATTTGCAAATAATAATCGTTCATCGTCATCGAAATGCAACAGCTCTGCAAATAAATTTCCTGCATTCCAGGTATCTCCCGCTCCTGTTGCCCTGTATATCTTGGATAGTTGAAGGCTTGGCATCACAGTGCAGTTTTTGTTGACTGTACATGCAAAATTTGTAGTATGGAGATCGATACGTGCATGTAATTTCTTCTTTAATGAAACTGCAGCGTTTATGATGCCTTCGTCATTCTTTGCTTTAGTAAGATCACCATAATGTAGAAGTTCATTCTCGTTTATCCCTAGTATATCCAAACTTTTGTCGGTCAAAACATTTTTTGTTAGTTCAGGGATTTCATTTTTTCTATGTCCTGGATCGCCTGTGTCAAAAAACGTTTTTACAGTATGTTTTTTTGCAAATCTAAAAACATCCTTTGCAAGGTCAGTTCCCTTTTTATTAAGAGTCCAGTTTACTACACAGACTATATCTGAGTTTGAAACTGTTTGTAGATCGTTTTCATCTAAAATTTCAAAAGTAAAATCTGAAACAGATCCGGTATCTCCAACCATGACGTTAACATGCTGTTTCCCAAATTCCATTGCAGTTGTGATGGCCAGCTTTCCGTCTGTTTTAACACCGCTTAAATCCACACCTGATTTTCCCAAAAAGAATTGTAGCAGATGTAAACCAAGATCATCTGTCTTGCAGATTAAATGAGACTTAATGCCAAGTCTAGCAAGTGCTAGAGCAGTATTTGCTGCGTTACCGCCTTGATGAATTCTTTGTAGGATTCCCGGAACATTACCCCCTCCCTGCATATATATGTCTTGGATTCTAGTAAATGTTCTTTCAAATTTGTCCATAGTTAAAAAATGGTCTACAAAAAAATCAGGAAGCAAGACAACATGAAAATCTGACAGTCTCTTTAGATCTATCTGGTTAAGTTTTTCCAGCAATCTTGTTTTTACATCATCATCCATTCTTATCTCTCCTATAACGTACGATCTTGTCCATTCTGGTTATCTCTAAATCACATATAAGTTATCTATATTTTGCTCTTTTACAGAGTATGTAAAATAATGATTCAGGTAATATACGTTGCCCATTAGATAAGACGATTATTTTATTAATAGTGATAAACATTCTTTGTTTGAAGGTAGGTAGAAGGGATGCAGGAAGATAGCAAATTAAGATAC
>JAGLML010000118.1 GCA_023140035.1 Thermoplasmatales archaeon | reverse complement strand
GCAAGTTTGATTTTGTCAAAATCGGGTTTATCTCTTGTGATTGTAATTATTGGTAAGTTTGTAGATTCATATAATTCATTAATGTCGACTATATTGAATCCACCAAGAGCCACCCCATCAAACATCACTACTTTTAATTGCTGTCTATGTTTTGTATTTTGTATCATTTCTTTGCATATAGCGGTGGCTTCGTTTCCATCGATTGCTACTCGGCTACTTAAAACGCATTCTAGATATTCTCCCCCTCGCATTACTGCGCCAATTACTGTGCAATATTTATCATTAAACGTAAATGGGGAATCATCAATTCCGAGAATTCTGATTTGTCTTTTCATTCAAGAAAACACAACCTTCAAACTGCTAAATAATGTTTCGACAAAATCTAGCAAGCTTTCCATTATTCATCGATTTTCTGAGGAGTTCTATATCTTTCCTCCTCTCCTCATATGAAGGCTATACTCCCCCAATAAAACAATTTAAATGGATATTTAATACATGTCCACATAATTTTATGCATATTAATATAAATTAAAAATAAGTAAGCTAAAAGCAAGGCATAAAAACAAATCAACGTCACAACGTAAAGCAATAAGCATAACAAACAACTTAAAAAAAATAATTTAATTTCATCAAGAAAACAGCTTAAAAACAGCACACTATTATATCTAAAGTATTTATTTAAGTCTGGTAGTATCCTTTTGTATACTATGAACTAATATGTAGAAAATGTACAGCATCAGTTTCATTATCTTATCAATATCTCTCTTTTGTATGTGGTTTTGGGGAAGAGAAAGAGATAGGGGATGCTCTCAAAAAACCAATCTACACAACCAGCATCCAGAGTTCACATCCCTCCTGTGGTATAAGGAGTCTCGTGCTCACTAGTTTAAACGTTCCAACAACGATGTTCCCACTTTCATGTGGGTATTCTATCATCGACCGAGCACCTTCATTTTTTGTATTACCAAAACCGTTAGGAGGTATTCCATCATTACCATCCTTAACAATCGGTGTCCATTTTATTCCATCATAACACCAGATTTCACATCCTTCAGTATAAGGTTCAATAAGATTAACGAATTTACCATTTGCAGTGCCAACCCATAGTTTATTATCAGACGAGACAAGCATAGACCACACATACTTGTTCAGAGGATTTCCGAACCCGCTATATTCAATATCGCTCTTTTTTACTCCAGGAACATTAGCGCTGATGATAGGCGTCCAATGAATACCATCGTATTTCCAGATTTCACATCCTTTATTGCGGATAATATTTGCGCCCGTACCAACATATAGCTCATCGTTATACACCACCATTCTTCGAATACCGTAATTCTCAGGTTCACCAAAGCCATCCTTAAAAAAACCAGTAATTCCTGTTGGAAGATTTACTTTACTCCAGTTTTTCCCCTCGCTAGTCCGCCATAGTTGACAACCCATTCCCGCTTGAGCGAATAATCTGTATCGAGCATTAAATGTTCCTACATATAATTGATTTTGGAATACTTCCATACTCCATGCATATGTGTTGGTTACTCCCACCAAACGATCTAGTGTCGACATATTTGATTTAAATCCCTTTGTAACGACGTTTTCCCAATGTACTCCATCCTGCGTTCGCCAGATTTCACAGCCACCATTTTGGGAGAAATCCCAATTCATTGTACCAACGTAGAGATAATCGTTAAATTCTTTCATACTCCAGATAGCAACGTTATTAAAGTTGCCAAATCCACCTTTCATTATAGGAGCGTTATGTCCTACTACTTGTTCCCATCTCGTACCATCATACCGCCAGATTTCACCTCCTTTTCGATGAGGATCCCTCAAGCTTCCAATAGAAGTACTCCACGTTCCCACATACAATTTGCCCTTAAATTCATTCATCACTGAAGC
Organism: Thermoplasmatales archaeon; assembly: GCA_023140035.1. GTDB lineage: Archaea > Thermoplasmatota > E2 > DHVEG-1 > DHVEG-1 > JAGLML01. The sequence continues at coordinate 2,056 of JAGLML010000118.1, read as the reverse complement.
GATGCAATTAAAGGAGTAATTAAACCCAGATTTCATTCCTGTTATTGATGCATCACCAACAATTTGGATCATTGAGTCGGTTGTGTAATTATATTTCCAAATTTCACACCCCTCACTAGATTTTACCACACGATGCAATACTGTTCTTATAGTGCAGGAGCGAAAAGAATGTACCAACTTAAAAATTATTCTAAAAAGTTGAATCCTATGTAAAAACTTAGGAAGTATATTTGGTAATAATTGAGATAGTTTTTGTAAAATTTTTGGGAATGTATTCTGAAATAACTTTGGAAATTTAACATTCTGTGTTCCAATATAGAGTTCATCGTTGTATATCGTTATACCTCTTGTTGCTATATTCGTTTCTTTTCCAAACCCATTGTCAATTAATTGTCTCCATCCCTGTTGATATAAATTCTTCGTTTCCTTCTCTAATCCGCTATTCAGTTGTAAATTATTTTGTTGAAGCTCTGCATGTACTACAACACTTGGTAATATAACTAAAATTGACACGATAATACACATTAATGTTTTCAACACGTTATTTTTACTAAACATAGTTGTCCCAGTCATCGATTTTCTAATGCCTCCTCTCTACTAAAGATACATATTATTTAAAATTTTCTCTATAGATAAAAACCCACCCGATTTTTGGAGAGGATAAAAATGCAATCTGAATCGGGCTATTTTCATTTTACATCTATCCCATAATCATATGGGGGAGGGAGGTTATATGGGGGCCTAGGTGAGGAAAGGAGGAAAGGATGGAAAATAGTTTGTTTAGAAATCTTTCTTGTATTAGACCCCCCGTTATAATATAAAATATGCACGAATAGTATAAAAACTTTTTGCAACATTTGTTTTATTTAATATTTCTATATCTGTAGATTAATGACCTGTTATTATTACATTTATCCCTTTTTAAACTCTTTTTAATGTTTTCTGCCTGGGTAAAATCTCCTTAGACTTGTAGGATAATAAAAAAGTATCCTCATTCATTACTTTTTCAATACATATATTTGTACAACCTTTTGACACTTTTATCATAACTGAGCCAGCGTTTAGGCAAATCAGGATTATGCAATGTTAGTTCATCCAAGACGCTTTTCCTGATCTCACTGGTCTTAATCTCGTCTTTGGGGTGTTTCTCAATCTTGTCAGCAATACCACGTGCTATCTCTGTTGGTGCACCAGTTTTAACAGCACTAACTACAATCTTTTCTTTTACGAAGGGTTCTTTTCTGCCATCCTTTTTAATAACCGTTTTAGGCATTTATTGTACCTCACTCCAACAATAACTATTTTTGATTAAATAGTTTCTGTAAGTATAAGACTAATCCATGTGGTTTAGGTAGGATAAAAAGGTATTCAATTTCGATGATTTTGGAACTCCCTCAAACTAAAAACATCAAAAACAAATAATCCGTTATAGCTGTATTTCTCATGCGAAAAACCGTCTTTTATATGCTTTATTGTTTTGGTTTTTGAAACGGCTAACTCACTATTCTTTATATGGTATATGGATGGGGTTTTGTGGTCGTATACTTCCATGAATGCCATATTTTTTAATCCATATATCCCCTTTCCCACCAAATTTATCTATAAAGAGCATTAGACTTATCATGCTATAGAGTAGCTTTTTTCTTAACTTAACATGATGTTGTTTTGCCACGTCTTTAAAAAGGTCGTCCCAATAGATTTGTTTATTCTGACCATTTATATATTTTACATTGTCATTTTCTTTATGGAATCTTTCTACTAATTTCACAAACTCAGGAGTTAATTCACATGTAAAGCTAATTCCATTGGGTGGGTCTACATATTGAACTATGTTGAATCTTAGCAACATCTCCATAGTCTTTCTATGATAATACCATAATACTGTGCATTTTTTAGCCATATTTTGCCTCCTCAAACAACAATTTTCAAATCATCTTTTTCTTTAAAAAACCAATCCTAATAGGGTGAGTGTAAAAAGGTGTTGAAAACATGGATTGCTGAATTATGGTTGATAAGGACAGTATCCGCATGCATTCACCGCAAGACATGTTTTTCT
>JAGLML010000117.1 GCA_023140035.1 Thermoplasmatales archaeon | reverse complement strand
TATAGATGCTGGTACGATTTCAGCAGAAAACTTTGAAGCAAATTGGGATTTCGACACTTCGGGTCAGCAAATAGAGATAGAGGAATTAATGCTCACTGGCTCCTTGAACGCTTTTAAGAATTTTGACATTTCTGTTAATCTAGACGGAAAGAATGTTAATTTCGAAGGAAACTGGTCAATGGGTGAAGAAGGAAGTTTTGAGGTAGATTTTTACCAGAATGAAAACATTGTACTTGATTTTGACCTAAGCAATGTTAGCAATGATATTGAGTTAAATGGCTATGTGGAATTAAAAAATAATTTACATTTTGATATAGGGTGGAAATGGCAGCAAGGATCCAGCCCTCAGGATCCTGGTTATTTTAAAATCAATGAAAACACCAACCAACCAAATATTGAGGAAATGAATTTCTATTTCACTTATCTCGACCAATGGGGAACAGATGTCACCCTTTATAATGCTGGAATCTACGTTTGTGTAGAATGGTATTGGCAAAATGGTTTTCTCCATATTTGGCCTGTTATCAACATTTATGGTACTTTAGACCTGCATCTATTATTGAACGGCATCTGGTATTATAATGTGGAGGATAACTGGCCATAATGGCAGGAGGTAAAAATATGGCAAAACATAATAAGAAATATGGGAAGATAATCGTGTTCACCCTCTTTTTCATATTGATCACCATGTCTGTAGCGCAGGCAGTTGTAAAACTTAATATTGCTGAGGGAGGAAAAACCATAGATGCCAATAACCATCGTTTTGGTGGTGGATCACCTCCGATGCCACTCTCTGATGACCCTTATTTTACATGGGAGGATGATTTTGAAACTCTAGAATGGGTCGACCCTGATCCAACGTTGTCATATGATTTTGAACTGGTTGATGGCACTATTCGGATAAAAAATACCTATTCTATCTGGACTGATCCCGATTGGACACAAATGAAACCGATTGAAATTACCAACAATGCCGGTCAACCGCTGGCCAACTATGCAATCCACCTAACTATTGACTATGACCCAGATATGCAATCAGACTACGATGATATCAGATTTAAACATGAGAATTCCCCGACAATGTGGCTTAATTATTGGATAGAAACAGAGGATCCTAGTTCAGCCAGCGTCTGGGTGAAAATTCCCGTTATTCCAAATGGGCAGAGCATGATGTATCTTTTCTATGGAAACCCCAGTGCAACAAGCCTAAGTGATTTCTACAGTGTCTTTACAAATTGGGAAGAAGAATGGGCAAATGATGAACAAATAACTTATCATGCGAACAATGAAGGCGCATGGGATCCAGATGTTTGTTATGGTAATGGAGAATTCTTGGTTGCATGGGAGGAAGGACAAGCATATTGGCCTCCATTTACATGGGGTTTCAAACAGGAGATCAGAGCATCAATCTATGAACCAGATGGAACTCGCATAGTGTTTGATAGATTAGTGTATAAAGATTCGTCTACATATTACAGAAATGAGAATCCATCTATTGCCTATGGTGGTGGTAAATGGTTTATTGCCTGGGAAAATTATGATACTGTTGCCAACCCAAGTGCAACGACAATGGACATTAAAGCCAGGACAGTAGAAAGAAGTGGCTCTGGGTTACAACTCGGTAGCGTAATTAACGTATGCACTGCGTCCAATTGTCAGGCTGATGCAAATGTCGAATTCGACTCTGTCAATAGCAGATTTTGTGTCGTTTGGGAAGACGCTCGAAATAGCATGAATAATTACAACATTTATGGCCGGCTCTATGATACAAATGGTAACACAGTTGGTAGCGAAAAAACAATTTGTAGTGCTGCCAATACTCAATGCGAACCATGGGTTGCCTTTGATACCATTAATGAGCAGTATATGATTGTCTGGGAAGAAGGACTCACTCCTGATAATGGTCCCTTCAGTATAAAAGCAGGGTTGTTTGATAAAGATCTGAATCAAGTTGGTAGTACGATTACCCTTGCTGTAGGAACCGATAATACTGACTATAATTTCCCCTGTATTTCTTTTAGCGAAGAAACTGAACGGTTTTTGGTAACTTGGAATGATGGTGACATCAGCGATGGCGACTGGTATGGCAACATATGGGGTACCATCCTTGATACTTCGGGTAGCCCAGTTGTCAGCACGTTTCAGATCCGATCAGGTAATTTCATACGAACAGACATCATCCCTTATCTGAGTAGTTCTTTCCTTGTTGCCTTTGATGGGGGGACTACTGTTTGGGGTAAACTCGTCTCCTCAGAAGGAGATGTGTTTGCAGGTGATGTCCAACTCTCAGCAAGTACGTCAGCGGCTGCAGACTGGGTTAGTTTAGGATCCGGTGCCAATAAAATCTTTGTTGCCTGGGAGGATGAAAGGATTGTATATCCTCCCCCATGGAATGGTATGTCTGATGCATTTGGCAACATCTGGAACCTCAATATCCCCAGTGGTTCTGAGGTCACTTATAATATTGGAAATGAAAAAAAATTGATTTTAACAGCACAAATAACCTCAAAAATCATTCAGCCAGATGATTTAGTTTCTTGGCATGAATTTGATGTAGACTTCCAAGGGTCAACTACATTTGACATATTGGATAGTACGGGCAGTGTTGTACTCATTGCAGGAGCAAGCTCTGGTGAAGATTTAAGTGGTATAGATCCAAACATATACCCTGGAATCCGTCTTCAAGCGCATTTTACAAGAACCGATCCGTCTTATAGTCCACTTTTGGACTGGTGGAGTGTTGTCTATGTAGGTATTGATGATGATCCACCACAGACAACCATTAGGGATATAGTAGGTACAGAGGGTGAGAACGGTTGGTATACAAGTAATGTGAAAATATTGCTCGATGCAACCGATGGCCAATATGGGACTGGTGTAAATCACACCTATTTCAAAATAGATGATGAAGACACTCAAGAGTATGATGATTCAATTGGCATTAGACTACCGCCAGATGACCCAAATGAACTTTATGGCACATGGGATGTTTGGTACTGGTCTGAAGACAAGGCGGGTAACGTCGAAAACCCACAGGGCCCTGTCAACATTAAAATCGACAAAGCACCTCCACATTGTGAGATATGGGCTCCTCCTGATAGAGGAAATGTCCCGTTAGAAGGCAATTTTTGGGTACAAGCAACAGCTACAGATGAAGGATCAGGAATCCACTATGTTTCCTTTGACGTAGGACCCCCATATGAGAATCCAGTTAAGGTTTACGATGATGATCCTCCTGGTTCAGGAAATTACAAATGGCTATGCGACCGTCATTACAACCAGCAACAGTGGAGACACATAATCGCTAAGGTCTATGACTACGCAGGTCACGAGTACGAATACAATATATATGTGTTTTTTGGTGTTCCAAACGAATACCAACCAGGATATGTATATCTCTTTGGCAATCCTTATGGTCCCTTTAATCTTCTGTCTATTCTAAATTACGCGATAGCAATTGAACAGAATAGTCTTCCGGTGATCCTATCAAACTTCAATGAAAATGCCACACATGTTGATTTTGTAGCCAAACAGCGTTTTCGCGGAGCGGAATTTTCATATCGGGATGATAATCTTTCAGATGGTTGTTCGGGCGAACTGGATATTCCCTTCGGAATTTACTCGATAACAGCCAAGGAATATTATAACAGCAACTTACTAGACGAGCATACATTGATATCAAAAATATTGGTTCTTCTGATTTAGATTATATACTTCTTTCCCATTTATTGAACCAATCAACCATTATTTATAAAGATTTATATACTACGTACGTTATAGTATTCTGTATACTATTGGGGGAACCAAAATATGAAGAAAATATATCCATTATTATTAGTCGGAGTTTTAGTCCTTAGCGGACTTGGGGCAAGTGCAATATCAAATGATGTCACTTATGATGCCAAAACTGAGGAAAAATTTGATGTGAGTACAATATCGTTTTCATCGCTGATTATTGAAGAGCATGATAGCGATTATGTTGAGGCGCGTCTTATGGATGTATC
>JAGLML010000116.1 GCA_023140035.1 Thermoplasmatales archaeon | reverse complement strand
TCATATGTAACCTACGTACTCAGAGAAGTTATATCAGGCATAGAAGAAGAAAGTGAAGAAGTTTTTAGCAAAGAAGATGAAGAAAAAGTTAAAGAAAGACTAAGAGCACTAGGATATCTAGATTGAGGTGAAAAATATGCCAAAACCACACGGCGGAAAGCTAATAAACAGAAGCACCAAAAAAGAGTTATCAGAGACAGCAGACCTTCCTAAATTAGAAATAAATACAAATCTTTCAGAAGATATCATAAACATTTCAAAAGGAGTTTTTTCGCCACTAGAAGGATTTCTACATAACAACGATCTTGAAAACGTATTAAACGAAAAAAGATTGGCGGATGACACCCCGTGGACAATCCCCGTCTTGTTAGATTTCAATAAACAAGATATAAACGAAATAAAAGAGGGGGACAGTATATTACTCACAAACAAAGAAAACGGTGTTCTTGCGTTATTAGATATCAGCGAAATTTACGCTTATGATAAAAAAACATTAGCGCAAGCAGTATACAGCACTCAGGATACAACGCATCCTGGCGTGGCTAACGTATATAATATGAAACAACTCCTACTTGGTGGAAAAATCACACTTCTAGACAGTAAAACCAGAAAATTCGACGAATATAACCTATCACCAAAAGAAACACGCATTTTATTCAAAGAAAAAGGATGGAAAGAAGTCGTTGCATTTCAAACACGTAACCCACCACATATTGGCCATGAATATGTCCAGAAAACCGCGCTTACCTTTGTAGACGGAATATTTATCAACCCCATCATAGGGAAGAAAAAATCAGGCGACTTCAGAGATGAAGTAATCCTATCCTCTTATGAAACGTTAATAAAACATTATTATCTCAAAGAGCGAGCGGTGATGTCTATCCTTCGTACCTCTATGAAGTATGCTGGTCCTAGGGAGGCGATTCATCATGCTATTATGCGTAAAAACTACGGCTGCACACATTTCATTGTAGGGAGAGATCACGCTGGAGTTGGTAATTACTATGGACCATACGACGCTCACGATATATTCTCAGAATTCCCTGATCTAGGAATAATACCAGTTTTCTTTAGATCTTTCTCCAGATGCACAAAATGCGACAGCGTTGTAAACGATAAAATCTGTCCACATGACCAAAAATATCATATCAATTTCAGTGGTAAAAAAATAAGAGAACTTCTACGAAATGGAGAAATACCTTCCGAGGACATGATGCGCAAAGAAGTGGCAGAAGCGATTTTGAAATTCGATAAACCATTTGTGGAGTAAAAGTTCTATGCTGGCGGAACTACAGGGAAAAGGCCTATTGATACATCATTGGGATACAGATGGTATCTGCTCCGCACGACTCTTATTAGAATACCTTTCTGGTAAGCATATAGTTAACAAAACACCAGAGTTAGGTAATTATTTTCTCACTGAAAAAGAACTCGAAGATTACTCAAAATATGATTTTGTCATAGTTGTCGATATGTCTCTTCCGGAAGACAATATTCTCAGATTAGCAAAAAAATCAAAGATAATGATATTTGATCATCATCTTGGTCCAGAGGTAAAACAAGTTTTCCATCAAAATCCAGTTATCAAAGGAGAAAATCCCGATGAATATCCGTCCACTAGCTGGATTATAAACCGGCATCTCGATAACCCAGAGAATTTGTTTGCGTTACTTGGCGTAGTTGGAGATTATGAACAGAAAATAAAGAATAACCAACTGTTATATGCAGCAATAACTAATTTCTGTAATGAAAACAACCTAACTTTTGACGATATGCTAAAGATGGTTTATCTACTGGACTCCAACTATAAAATAGGTGACAAAAAGGCAGTGGAAATAGCACCACGTCTTCTCCTAAACTATACCTCTGCCAATGAAATCTTAGAAAATACTCAATGGAATAAAAATCTCACAAAACTAAACGAAGAAATAACAAAACAACTTGAACAAGCATCAGATGAAATCAACGGAACTATTTTGAAAAAAATAAACACCCAGTACAATATCATTTCGACGATTACTCGAAAAGTCGCCTGGGAGAGTGGGAAAAACACACTGGTAATTAATATAGGGTTTTTTGAAGACATGGATCAAGTCTATGTGAGAAGCAATAAAAATGCAGAACCCATGATAAAACGGGGAAAAGATCTTGGTTTTAAATGTGGGGGGAAAAAAGAAGTTCTTGGGGCAATAGTGCCCAAAGATAAAACCGATTCTTTTGTAGAAGAGATAATAGAGTTTTTAACTAAAAAATAAGAAAAAGGATGTGATTAGGAATATGAAAGAGCAAAAAGCTACAAATGTAACATGGCATACTCATAGAGTAAAAAGAGAAGAAAGGGAATCGCTTTTAAAACAGAAAGGAGTAGTGTTATGGTTCACAGGTCTTTCTGGAAGTGGTAAATCTACTATTGCTAATGAAGTAGCCCATAAATTGCAATCAATGGGACATATTTCATATGTTCTTGATGGAGATAATGTTCGCCATGGATTAAATAAAGATCTTGGATTTTCTCCTGAAGACAGAAATGAAAATATCCGAAGAATATCTGAAGTAGCAAATCTTTTTGCGGATGCAGGCATTATCACTATAACTGCTTTTATCTCTCCTTACAGAAAATATAGAAATTTCTGTAGAGAGCTAGTTGGAGAAGGTAGATTTATTGAAATATATGCAAAAGCCTCCATTGAAACCTGTGAAAAAAGAGATACTAAAGGTCTTTATAAAAAAGCAAAAGCTGGTGAAATCAAGGATTTTACAGGTATTAATGCCCCCTATGAAGAACCAGAAAAACCTGAACTTGTTGTTGATACAGATAAAGAAACCGTTGAAGAAAGCACGGAAAAGGTATTGAAAAAACTAAAGGAATTGGGATATATGGAACTGTAGTGCGAGTCTCATGAAATTGAACGAAAATATAAACTACATTGTATCTGGTTTAGAACGTTCTGGAACATCTATGGTAATGCAGATATTACTCGCTGGTGGAGCACCCGTTGCCTTTGACAATTCACGACTGACTGACCAAAACAATCCAAAAGGCTATTATGAGCTTGAGGGAGGGAAAATAATAAATAGACTTATAGATGGAACATTCCCACTGAATGAGTATAAAGGGAAGCTCATAAAGATAACATCCTATGGTATTAAATATCTGCCACCAGGAAACTATAAGATCATTTATTCTGAAAGAAACATTGAGGAAATATTAGATTCAATGGAAAAAATGGCAAACATCAAGGATACGAATCGCGAAGAAACCAGAGAAAGTTTCATTAAATTGAATAGCATGATAAAAAACTATATCAGAGACAGAGAAGACGTAGAAGTTTTACTAGTCAATTACAACAACATCTTATCCGATCCCTCTACCAATATAAAGAAGATATATGATTTTCTTGGTCTTGCTGATATCAATTTAGAAAAAATGATAGATACCGTAGACAAAAAACTATATAGACAGAGAAGAAGTTTAAAGAAAAACATCAAGTAGCCGCGACAGAGGTAAATGATGCAAGAATAAGCATCACACAACTGCGATGACATTATCAATAATGATTGCTTTTTTATCCATATCCTCCTTGTATAATCTACGTATGAACATCTATTTAGCTTTTATCTTAAAAATATTGTACGTACGTATATATTTCTGATATTCGCCGTAGGCTAACATATTGCTTTATATATGTGACATGCATTAACACTGTTATTGGGAGGATTGAAAAATGAAAAAAGTTAACCTTTTAAAGAAAAGCAGGGTAGTTGGCATAATAGTTTTATTTATCTGTGCAAGTTTTGTATCAAGTGGATATTCAGAGGAAATCAACCAAATTGATACCGAGGTTGCAGATGTTTGTGAATTACAGGATAATGTAGTAGTAACTTGTAGTACGTTTGGATTTCCTGGAGAACCGTCACAAGAAATTACCATGCCTCTCAATGAAGCAGAGTTTTTATACGATAAAATAAAAGATCTACAAATTGAAGTAGCTCGTGACCCCATATCTGATAAAA
>JAGLML010000115.1 GCA_023140035.1 Thermoplasmatales archaeon | reverse complement strand
CCAATCTCCTGTCCACCAGCAACTCGCATGCCATTCACACGGCATATGGTCGGTTTTTTACAATTCAGAATTGAATCAACCATACCATTGAAAAGATCCATGTATTTGCCATACTCATCTGGTCTTCCACTGTAATATTCAGCATATTCCTTGGTGTTTCCTCCAGTACAAAACGCTTTATCTCCTACAGCTGTAAATATGGCTGCCACAACACTACGATCCATTGATGCCTTATGAAACCCTGCAATTACCCCTTTCACCATATCGGTAGTGTATGAATTGTATTGTTTTGGATTGTTTAATATGATCCAGGCAGAATTCAATCCCTTGATAACGTTTCCTTCAGGATCGACTATTGGTTTTAATTCATAGATTATGCTTGGGGGATCACGACTGAAAAATTCGTCGCCCCATAAATCATGGTTCTTCAATTCATTATCACTTGGTAGCCATTCTAAAGTCATTTCAATCCTCCCGTTATGCTAAGAGTTTTATATCAGAGCAGAATGACATAACATTATTTATATCTTTTTTAATTAGACAGTCATTTAAAATAAGGACTATGCAACCTAAACAAATAAGATTATATACCTCTTTATAATTTCACCGACACAGAGGGCGAGGTATGAAAGCTGCAGTTCTATATGGAAAGGAAGAGTTGAATATTGTCTCTGATTTTGACGACCCTATAATGGGTTCATCAGATGTGCTTATACAGTCAAAATATGTAGGGTTGTGCAGTACAGATCGCAGTCTCTACCGCGGTTTTGTTCCATTCAAACCACCGTTGATCATAGGACATGAAATTGCCGGTGTAGTTGAAGACCTTGGTGCATCTGCTACAGGTTTAGATGTTGGTGACCATGTAATTATTCCACCTGTTTATCCCGGATGTGAAAATGAAACATGTAGTTCATGTAAAGAGGGGCTGACAAATAGATGCAAAAAATCAGTATTTATCGGACATGGTGTGCACGGTGGTGACGCGGAATTAATCGCTGTTCCATCAAAATACACATTTAAAATCGATGAAAGTGTACCTTTAGATGAGGCATGCATCATTCCAGACGCTGTCTCAACACCGTTTCATGCGTTAAAAAGCAGATCTGTCCCGCCACATATCATCCAGCACACATCAAACCCAAATAGGTTATTTGACCGTAAGAGTCATTGGCTACAAGGAAAGAATGTTGTTGTCTTTGGTGTTGGAGGTGTTGGAGGACCAACTGTCAATCTTGCTGCGAAATATTTCAAAGCCAAAAATGTTGTTGCTGTAGATATTTTTAACGAAAAACTCGAGTTTGCTAAAAACCTTGGTGCTACTCATACAGTAAATTCTAAAACCTATTTTGAGGAGAACAATATTGTGATAAACGAACTATCTGGAAGGGATAAAGCAAAGGCAATATCAGGACTAGCAAGGCACATTTCTTCTCATCTAGCCGAAGATAAATTCCAGGTTGACTGTGTGCTTGACTGTTCTGGTGTTCCAGATACATTTCCAACGGCAGTTGAAACAGCTAGCAAAAACCGAACCGTTATCCAAGTTGGATGGCCTCCAAAACCTGTTCGTGAATTTCTAAATCAAAAAATTATGGATAAATATTTGACAATCAACGGAACATGGGCATGTCCAATGAATGAGATGAAGGAGATTGTAGAAGCAGTAGAAGCCAATACTGTCGATTTGAATTTACTAGTAACCAACAAGGATTACACGCTGGACAGATTGGAAAACGCAATACATGACCTGGAAGGCGGTAAAATTCTTGGTAGGGCAACTATTAGTATTGTGTAATTTGAGGCAATGATATTATGGATTACAAGACCATAGTTGTAGAAGAAAAGGATATGATTGGGAGAATTACATTCAACAGTCCGCCGTTAAACGTTCTCAACATTAAGATGATGAAAGAGATCAACCATGCACTAAAGGATTTTCAGAGCCGGACTTTAAAGGTTCTTATATTAGATGCAAATGGTAAAGCATTTTCAGCAGGAGTAGATGTATCAGAGCATACAAAAGAAAAAGTAAAGGAGATGATACAGGTCTTCCACGAAATCTTTACCAATCTCCACAAAATCAACGCTCCAACAGTTGCACTTGTCAACGGAGCAGCGCTGGGTGGAGGTTGTGAGATTGCAACATTCTGTGATATAGTTATTGCTTCGGAAAAATCCAAATTTGGTCAACCAGAGATCATGGTTGGTGTATTCCCACCAGTAGCGGCTGCCATTTTTCCTAAACTTATGTGGAGTAAGAAGGCGCTGGAACTCATGTTGACTGGGGAAACACTCCGTGCAAATGAAGCAAAGGAGCTTGGACTTGTCAATCAAATTCTTCCTGTGGAAAATTTTGAAGCTGAGGCGGAAAAATTCATCACAGAGAAACTTGCGAACAACAGTGCAATTGTTCTTCAGCTGACAAAGAGGGCATTCATGGAAGGTGCAACCCAAAACTACGGCGAGGCAATCAAGAAAATTGAGGATATCTATCTAAACGAGCTCATGAAAACCAACGATGCAAATGAAGGACTATCTGCATTTCTAGAGAAACGGCGACCAGTTTGGAAAAACAAATAAAAATTTTTACTTACCTTTGAAGGTAGGTCTTCGTCTCTTAACTACTGAATTTAAGCCTTCCAAAGCATCCTGAGTTGAAAATATTTTTGAAAGGTGACTAAGCTCTACTTCTAATCCTTCATTTAAATCAAGGCGACTACCCTCATCTATGATTTTGTTAGCTAGTTTTATAGCAAGAGGTGCCTTATATGATATAGTCTTAGATATCTTTTGTCCAAGTTCGTTTAAATCTCCCTCCCCAGACAATAGAGATTGAATGTTGGTATCGGAGAAATAATCTTTGATCCTCTGGAAATTTTCAGGCAGTTCGATCATTCTTTTACTTGATTTCTTCAACATTTTTCCACTGTTGATAAGCTCAGATATCTTGCTATCTATCTCGTCAGATGGCATAACATATTCAACTAGTCCTATTGATGCTGCATTTTTAGCGTCAAGAATCTTGCCAGTGAATATCAGGTATTTTGCAAGCTCCTTCCCTACACATTGTGTGGTTCTCTGAGTGCCACCTAGACCAGGGTATATACCTATCCCAGTCTCAGGAAAACCAATGCTACCCTTTTCGGTAGCAATTATCGTATCAGCAGCTAGCGCTATTTCAGCGCCACCACCCAGAGCTAGACCATCAAGCTTTGCTATAACCGGCTTCTCAGATGTGTCTATTTTGTTAAGAACGGAATGACCATATCTTGTGAATTTACAGATATCATCGATCTTGTTTTGCTCTATCTTCTTGATAAAGTATAGAATATCTGCCCCTGCTACAAACGCCTTACCAGCTCCCTCTAAAACAACTGCTTTAACATCTGGATTGCTATTTGCTGCTGTGAACTGTTCGTCTAGTTGACGGATGACTTCTTCATTTATCGCGTTCATGGCCTCGGGTCTGTTAAAAAGGATTCTCGCGATTCTGTCCTCAATTTCAAGATCAACATAGCTGAAGTTCCATAGTTCTTTATTTTTGTAATGCCGTTCTAAAAGGCTAGGCATCTTCAACTTTGGATATCTTCCAATGAATCTTTTGACAATATCATATGAACGTTCAATCCCATACTTGTTCATCATTTCAAACGGACCTCTACGCCATCTAAGGCCGACCTTTGCACCTCGATCTATATCCTCAATACTCGATACGCCCTCTGCTGCGAGCGTACAAGCAACTGTGAAAACTGCACCGAGGAGACGTTCTTCAACTGCCTCAGCTTTTGAAGCATCAACTTCTCCACCCATATCCCATTGATCTTGTTTCTCAAACTGTTCCTTTAATCGATTACTAGACATGTAGAAATCACCTAGTTTATTTCCAAGGCCCACAGTAGAATGATACGCAATAGGGACGCCTGTTACATTCATCAATTCAAATGGTCCCATAGGTATTTTAAATACCTTTTTTGCGGTGCCATCTATCGTAGAGATATTGGCAACATCCTCTTCTAG
>JAGLML010000114.1 GCA_023140035.1 Thermoplasmatales archaeon | reverse complement strand
TTATGGTTGGAGATATAAAGATAAAAGGAAAAAGAAGAAAAAAAAATGAATAACCATCTCTTGATAGGATGAAAGAAGAATGAAATACCAAGACAACAGAGGTAAAATCTGTAGCGTACCTGGGTGTAACAATATAGCCAGAGTGAAAGGATTGTGTACGAATTGTTATCAGAAGAGAAAAAAGATAAAGAAAGGTGAATAATCATCACTTGATAGTTATGAAATTGTAGATTTGGAGGAGGAAAAATGGCGGTTAAATGCAAAAAGTGTATTCATAGTTATTATGGACATATTAAACGTGAGGGAATGGGAGGGATTGAAAAAAAGAGGAGCTAGGCAGAGTCCCTCGCATCTTGAGAGCATATTGTCTTTTTTTGTTTATATAGTTGAGAAAGAGGTGGGTGGAAGTATTGATTCCCTTGGACATAAGGCAATTCTGAAGACAGCTATTCATGTAAACAAGCACGTACATCATCTTCTGAATATCTCAATTAATATGCAGATGCATTTGCAGGTGAATATGCGTACTGGCAATACTTTTAAATAAGGTAATATATGTTGTAATAACTGGAGATGGGATGCAAGATAGCGATGGGACAGTTACTTCCCCAGATATACTGAAACCTCTTGTTATACGGTCTCTTAGGAGAAGTAGCGTTAGGAAAAAGATTGCAGAGTACCTTTTTGATATTAGCCCGAGCGGGAGTTACACCTCTGAGATTGCATATAATGTTAAAACAACCCCAACAAACGTTATAGGTGCCATTAGAGGAATGAATTTCAGGTATAGAGAGGATGAATCGCTCATTGGTCTGAACATTGTTGAGCAGATAAGCGGTGGGAAAAACATCAAACTTTACAAACTCACTGATTTTGGAAAAGAGATGCTTGAATCAATGAAAGTTAGAAGATAAATAATTGTTCAAACTTTTTTCTCTTGCTCCTTCGGCTTTATCGCCACTATTGTCTTTATATTTAGCATCCCTAAACCTTGCTTAGATTCAATTGTTATAAATCCTCCATCATGGTCAATATCCTTAACAATACCCGTAACCACAATCGCTTTTTCCTCCCCTGGTTCCTTAGTAACAATTTTACAGTATCTACCTATACATCTATCCATAATATTTCTTGTCATTTTTCATCCTTCTAAAATCTTTTGAATGGTAATTCCTTTTTCTGTTTTTATTTCTCTGTAGCATTTCTATTCGATAAAGCCAGTTATCAACATCGTCTACTTTTCCTTTCCTCATTTCCATCACCCATATCGTGACACTATTTGTCAATATTGATATATAAACCTACGCTGTCAAAATGTCAAAACGGAAAAAACTGTGAGGAGGATGGGAGGGATTGAAAAAAGAGAGGCTAGGTAGATTCCCTCGCATCTTGAAAGCATATTGCCTTTTTTTGTTCATATAGTTGAGAAGGGGGTGGCTGGAATTATTGATTCTGAGTCCACAAAATATAACACTTATATGGTTGCAATGCAAAGGAAAGGTAGTTTATAGGATTAAACCTGTATTTTTTACCAGTAAAAGTGTATTCAAATCTCGTTTGTCTGATGGATGTGAGGATGATTGAATTTATAATCGCCTAACCTTTTCTGGAATCGAGTTATATGAGATGGATGAGAAGATATGAATGAAAAAAGAAAAAGATAAAGGTAGGTTTATGGTTCGTTATGACGTTTTCTCCATCGCCAATGATGCTGTGCAGCCCAAATAGGCCGGCCAGGCTCTCGATACACCATGCCGTTGATGGTAAAGACACTCATCCAGTCCTCAGATTGCATATGTCCTTCGACTGTTACTTCAGTTCCAACAAGTCCTATTAGTTCATCAATAACAAGTTCTTCTTCTCCATCACCATCATAGTCTTCAGCAGCTATTACAGATGTTATGTACCAATTTGGACCAAAATGGAGTTCAACCTCACCGATGAAGAAATTGGTTTCATCGTATTCGAGTATTCCTGTTATTTCTGTAAGATTGCAACCTCCTAGACAGATGCCAATCGTGTCGCATATCCTGTTTCGTATCCGTTGCATGAGTTGGTTACCGCCACCGTCTAACGGTTCGACGGTATTTGTTGCAGCTGTTGCAATTAAACCTCCCATAACCAGGAGAGAGACCATTGCTATTGAAACAATTGTTTGTTTTTTCATATATAATCCCCGTTACTATAATTAGATTACAATTTATAATGGTTTCGCTTAACACGTGTTAATTTAAAGATTTGGATAAAAGTATCACACAGCAGTATCGTTAAACCATTTCTCCAATTTCTACCTCGTCATCCTCTCCTAGAAGATTTTCATCGATTTCATTTAGGATATCGTTAGTCGTATCACCTTGATTTTCTTCATCACTGGCCTCTTTTAAATTTTCTGTTGAAATACTGAATATAAGAACAGAAGAAATTATGATAACTAACCCAAATATTAGTCCAATTATTTTTTTATTCATTGTTTACCACCTTGAACATCACCATGTCCTCCAGATGCTCCATTGTTTTTATTTAATCTCTGTGTAATTCGATTTTCCATTTCTGCTCTTACCTGATTATCAATATTTTGTGCATTTTGTGCATTATGTAATCTGTTCGTTAACCTTACTCCTTTTCTTTCTTGAAAATTTTGCGTTACATTTTCAACACACACTCTTGCCTGTATCCTCTCTCTAATTTTACCTTCTTTTAGTTCCGAAAAAATTTGATATCTTTTTTCTTTTGTCATCTCATTTACCTTTTTACTTATCTGCTGTTTCACCTGCTCTTTTGTGACATTACCATTTTGATATTCATTTATTAAAGAACTATTAGTCTCTCCAATAATTCCATATATTCTATGCAGTTGATTTCTATTGAATTGCCTTATTCGATTTCGGATTTGCTGACTGAGATTTTGAACTTGTTCACAAACCATTTCTCTAACCCTTTCTCTTAATTCTTCTACTGTTCCTTCATCTAGCAAATCTTTCAATGTTTCTCTGAAGTCTTTTGTAAGCTCAATTGCATCACTTTTCAGGTCAACAAATATCTGAACCGCGTCAGTTGAATTTGGATCGGCTGATTGAACTTCTTCTTTTAAAAGCTCTAATTCAGAAAGTATTGCTTCAAGCTCTGTAGTATTATATTCTGCTCCTTTTAAAACAGAAACCACTTCTTCTCCTTTAAGAATATTTTTTGTTATAGATTTCTCAAGCTGTAATAACCTAACCTCTGCACCAAATTGGTAATTCATTATTTCCACTTCATCTTGTGTTTCTGCATCTATCTCTACTTCGTCCTGTTGTATATCTCCTGCCTCATCTGCTAATGCTAACGGCACCACAGATGCTGCCAGCAAAAGCACCATCACAATGCTCAATATTTTCCTCATTTTTTTCACATCCTCGAAATCATTTTCATTGATTTCAATTGATTATTGGATGAAACAACTTATGTATTTTAGCCGGAATCATGCGGAACAAAGCGGAACAAAGCATGAAAAATTAAGATTTTTTCAATCTAATTAAATTTGACATGCCTATTTTCTCTTTTTCAACTAATCCTTTGAGTTCCAAGGAGCTAATATTCCTGGAGACAGCTGCTTTTGGAATATTCAATTCTTTTTGTATTGCTGTCTGAGTCAACGGTCTTTTTTCTTCAATCAGTAGCTTCATTATTTCCTTCTGCCTGTCACTTAATCCACTGAAACCGTGCCCTGTCTTTCCTTCTTCAGTTTCAGAGTTCCTTTTTTCTTTCAATCTCCTTTTAAGAACTCTATTAATAGCTAAAAAAACAACAATCAAACCAACGACCATTATGGTCGATAGAATGGCAATATAAGTAGCCTCGATGCTGCCTGTTGCCTTCTCTACCTGATACTGAACAATAACGGATAAAGAGTTGCCCTGACCAAATCCTTTAACAATTAATTTCCCAAAATCCTCTTCAATTCTAATTGAGCCAGAAGATTTAATATAGTTAATTGAAGGACCTTCAGGTAATGTTAAAACAAAAATATAATCAGAAAAAACCCCATCTTTTGTAATATTTAA
>JAGLML010000113.1 GCA_023140035.1 Thermoplasmatales archaeon | reverse complement strand
TCTAATCATAAATAATGATTATAGATGGATTTCTCCTTAGAAACTCTAATCATACGCCTCATGATTATAATCTAAAACCTGCTAGATATTGCTCCATTATTCAACATTTATAATTTCAGATCGCAGGTTAATCAATTTCGTCCAAGTACTACCAGCATCTGTACTTTTATAGATATCAAGACCTTCACAGGCAGCATATACAACATTTGGATTGGATTGAGCAAATTCAATATCTTCTACTGTTTTATCAATTTCATAAACTCCAGAATAAGTCTCCAATCCATCTGTGGATTTATAAATCCTGTAAGAATCGTAATCGTTAGGATTGGAACCAAAAAATAACGTAAGATTTGAATTACCGGGGGACACTTTTACAACACCAAAAAAGGGACCAGATTGCGTGGTCCAAGTCTCTCCGCCATCAACTGATTTATGCATCCATTTTGTGGAATCAGAATACTCATATGCATAAAAGACCGTTCCATCAGTTGAAATATCAAAATAATAAATTTGATTATTTGCACCAAAAGGACCAAACTTAGTCCAAGTATCGCCACCATCAATACTTTTTAAAAAACCCAGATTTAAAGAAGGATCTGGAAAATTTTTCCCATAAGTAAAAAACGTTGTCGAAGGAAATCCACGTGAATAGATTTGGCTAAAATCATTTTTATCAGAACCAGATGGAGTGGTAGCTTCTATCCAATTATCACCTTTATCAGATGTTTTGAAAATCCCCCCAGGAAAACTCATACCTTGAAGTTGAGATGCGGTTGGGTCTTCAGAGCTAAGTGCAGCAACTAAGACATCAGGGTTATTTAAATCAAAAACAACAGTGTGCAAACCAGCATGTGTAAGTCCACAATTGGAAGAAGCCCATGTGTCACTATCGTTCAGTAGCTTATAAATGCCAGCACCAGCAGCATACTGGCCAGTCAAAGGACCTGGGCCATTAGTCGTAGCCGCAAAAACAGAATCATTACTGTCTAAAGGAGAAATCGAAATATAATAAATCTCAGGATAACCAAACTCGGTATGCTTGATACCCTTACGTAACCATTCCCAAGTATCTCCACCATCAACACTTCGAAAGATACCATTTCTCTCTGTCCCGACATAAACAATATTTGAATCAAGTGGATCAACTGCTAATGAACGGAAAACACTGTCCCTATCAGCTGGTCGATCCGGCTCAAGTGGACCTCTAACTATTTCTAATCCATTACCAACTTCATTACCGCAATCTTCAGTTTCTGTATCGTTTTGATCTGTGGTTCCATCGTTTGTATCAATATTGTTACCGACTTCATCTTGATCGGATGTACATCCTGAAATTAATAATAATGATATCATAACAATAATCATTAAAACCGTCAGAATTTTCTTATTCAGCTTCCCATCTCCTGACAATTTTTAAGCGTCTAATTATTAATAAAATTTCTTACTAGGTATTGCTCCATTATCTAATCAATGTATAGTGATTAGAAGTTAAGAGTTGCATTACATCTTATGATTGGAGTTTGTTAGGTATTAATTTCATACCTAGCAGGTTTTGTTTCTAGGGTTCCTTTTTCATCTCATGGCGTATCCACCAGATGCCTCCTAAAGCCATAGGAATTCCGAATATGATTAAAATCCAGATTAATGCCCAAAGACAAGAATACACAAGATAGTCAAATGTCCAAGTTGCAAAAGGAACATTCCAGTTTCCATCAAGGTAAACCTTGATGATGAACGCAATAAAGATCAAAAACGATATTCCTTCTCCTCCTTCTGTTCTGTGCGAACGTTTGCCGAAAAGATGTCCGCACCTATATTCTTTCCTTTCCTCATCAGGTAATTTTTTCCACCATAGCCAACCTGCTACTGCTGCTAAAATTACTGGGACTCCGATGAAGAGAAGTTCCCAGAAAATCAAATGTAACAAAAAAGTCACGAAATGTCCCATTGTCCATAGACCTAAAGTCGCAGGTACCAGTCCAGTTAATTGAGCATCTCCTACGAACCATAAATAGACAAGAATTGCACCGATCGATGCCAAAATAGCTCCTACTACAAATAAAACAAGCATTTTCCAATGCTTTCTCAAGAATATTTTCCAGATCTTTTCACCATTTTCTGCAATCATAAAAGCCTCACCCTTTGAATAACGAATAGTGTTTTTATTTATAAAGTTTTAATTTCATACTTAGCAGGCTTTAATCAATGTACAGTGATTAGATGTTAAGAGTCGTATTACGTTTTGAGGGATAATAAATATTAAAAAAGTAATCTCATTTATCTAGATGGAGGTCGAAAACCATGTCAAGTATTTTCCCAGAACCAATATCGGATTTACCCGAGGTAGATATTCCTGTTGAAGGGGCTAAAGGTTATTTATCCAAAGGAGAAAATAATCAGGTGATATTTATGGAATTTTCAAAAGATGTTGATATACCTGAACACTCTCATGAAAGTCAATGGGAAGTCGTCGTTAATGGAAGAGTTGATCTCGATGTCGGCGGCATTAAAAAAACTTACCGGAGGGGAGATACTTTTTTCATTCCTAAAGGTGTAAAGCATTCTGGTAGAGTTTATGCTGGTTATGCATCGGTTGCCTTTTTCAACGAAAAACAAAGATATAAGAAAAAATGATTAGATAAAATTATCATAACTAGCAGGCTCTTATTCTAATTAGCTGTTAATGATTAGAACTTCGGAGGCTCTGTAAAAAAAGAGAAAATTGCAGCTTGCAGATAGATCTTATTTTTCTTTTACCAATTTAATTAGCTTAATAATCTTTTTTTCATCCATTTCTTTCGAAGAATAAACCTTAATATGCTTCATTGTTTTTCCACTACCTTCAAATAATTCTTGCTCCTTTTTCGATAATCCTTTTAATGAAAAACCTAAATTAACATGATCCCTAAGCGCAACGATGTAATATTTTCCACAAGGATCTTCTTTTGTATGACCATAACAAGGAACTCCTACTCTCATTTCTTCATTGATTTCAGGAAATGTTTTTAGAATAATCTTCCTTAATCTCTGACAAATCTCCTTTTGCGGGGATTTTTGTTTTTTTATATATTCATCAACTTTCTCATCCATAGTATTGATTAAATAGCTGCATCATTTAAGATTTACTAAAGAAACGAATCTGCTGTTAGTTATTAGGTTAAATTATCATACCTAGCAGGTTTTAATCAATGTACAGCGATTATAGTTTGAAGACGTTTTTCTCTAAGGAAAATACTACTTTAATCACAAAATATGATTAGAGATTGAATCTCTAATTATGGTTTCTGATTAGGGTTTGGATAACCAAATTGTTATTTTTCTTAATGATACGTCATATTGTCGTAGCATGTCTTCAACTTCCCATGATAGTTTCTCGGGTATGAGAATCGAAGCAATACCGATGCGAAGCCCACCAAAATCTTCTACAATTCCCTTTTGTTTACTTTCGTAGATTTTTCCTTTGTATTTTTTCTTTGTTTTTGTTCCATAGAGCAACCGTTTTATTTTCATTTTATCAGATTGACTAAGGCGGCTTAGATCATATTTAATAATTTCATATGGTTCTAATTCAAGTTGTTGAATTGAGATATTTGGAAGAGTTCCATGGAGCACGATTCCTTCACGCAATATTGTTTCTATAAATTGACGGTCTAAATCTTTCAGTGTAGGTGTTGTAAGTAGCATATTGATATTCTTATCATATTTCTTTTCTATGTCGAGTATTTGATTTGATATTTGATTTTTTGATTGTTCATTTGTTACGATTATACAAATGTCAATATCGCTTTCAGTATGGGCTTGTCCTCTGGCATATGATCCAAAGAGGATTGTGGCTTGAATATCTGAATTATTCTCTGAAATAGCTTTAATCTCTTCTAGTAATTTTTCAATATGATCATTCATTAGATGATTCTCCTAATTTTTTAATGCATATGTTTTCGATTGTTGTATAACACAATTCAACAGTTTTCATATCTTCTTCAGTCCATGTGAATCCGTATGTAAACTTCGGTCGAAGTTGATTTTCTATTTTTTGAAAGTTCAT
>JAGLML010000112.1 GCA_023140035.1 Thermoplasmatales archaeon | reverse complement strand
GTATTCAAGCTATTTCAATAATAAGCATTTTTGTAAGTATGCTGTTGTGCGTTACTGTTTTTTCAGTAACAGGTACCGTGAATATTGAAAAGACTGTTAATATGAAGGCCCAGTCATCTACAACCGGTATTGTCTGGTCTGAAAACTTTGACTCCTATGCAACTGGGAGTTCAATGCATGGACAAGGCGGATGGAAAGGTTGGGATAATGACTCGCAATGGACTGCTTATGTAACAGATAACCAATCCCGAAGTTCTCCTCATTCGTTGGACATTTCCACACCTTCAGATTTAGTTCACGAGTTTACTGGGATAAGCTCGGGTACTTGGACGTTTATAGATTGGGTTTATGTTCCATCTGACTTTGATGGTTTGTCATATTTCATTCTGCTAGGTGATTACGAAGACGGTGCTGGACAGAATAACAAATGGGCACTGCAGTTAAAAATGGACAGCGGCCTTGGAATTATTGAGAGTGAGTATGATGCACTGAACCTGCCGCTGATTAACAACACGTGGGTTGAGATACGCGTAGAGATCGACTTCGAGAGTGATTGGTTTGAGTGCTATTATGATAATGAGATCCTTGTAGAGAAGAACTGGAGCGCAGGGCCCAACGGTGCAGGGGATTGCCCCTTGACACTCGAAGCAGTGGACCTATTTACTCCAGGTGGAACTTCTGTCTACCATGACGACCTATCCCTTGAGGGAGAAGTTGGTGATGACCCTGTTTTACTCTGTGAGGGCGACCTTCACTTTGGAAATGTATCAGCAGGTGCAACATTAACGGATAGTTTTACTGTTGAAAACATTGGTGGTGGAGAACTAGATTGGGCGATTACGAAAGATCCAAGTTGGGGAGAATGGACATTTGACCCTGAATCCGGTGACGATTTATCACCTGGGACTCCAGTAACGGTACAAGTAACCGTTGTTGCACCAACAGAAAAAGACGATTGGAGTTCAACAATAACAGTAACAAATATGGAAAATCCTGATAATACCTGCACAATAGATGTATCAATGACAACACCGGTACCAGTGAGCCAGCCATCTTTATTTCTACAATTTCTCGAGAGACTTATTCAACGCTTTCCAGCGCTAGAACAGATATTCTCACACCTGTTAGGACTATAATCTACCCAAAAAAAACTACCTCCTTCTTCTTTTTTTTATCCAGTAATGTATTGTTAATATTTTACTTTTGATTTGAGTCTTGCACCACTACTATTTCTTTTGCCTAGTAAAACATTTTTTAATTTCTGACAAAAGGGAAATCATAGCTAGTATTGCTGAAGCTATAACCAAATAAAAACCACTAGCAAAACCCCAGCTGGATTGCATGAGCACTGTTTCTTCTAATGATATACTCAATAAACCTTCCCCCTGTACATCGCCGATACTAACTTCAGTTACTTTAGATGTTCCGACATAAAACATTGAAATAATTGCGATAATCAGAATAATGCCCAATAAATTAAGTAAAAGTGAGTATTGTTTTTTTCCGAGTTTACTAGATATAAAACTAAAGCCCAATAGGATACAGATAGCATATACAACAATTACTATTTTTCCTAAAAAATCGACAAATATTTCAGGCATTTCTGCAATATCAAAAGTTGTTCTCCCATCATAACTAGTAGACTCTATCATAACTTGTGGATTCATAAATATCTGGGTAGTTCTTTCTGCCATTGGATTAGTACTTGATCCAGATAGCCCCCACCACGGCTGAATCAAAGCAATAACTATAAGAGATATAGCTAAAAACTTCAGCAGAGAATTTAATGACAATATTCTAATAAAAGTCAAAACTATTACCACGCCAATAAAAACGAAAGCAACTCCTACAATAAGTATTGGAAAGATTGAACTTAATGTTGTAACAAGCTTGACATTTCTATTATTTGTTAACTCTGCCTCTTTGATTCCAACCAGGTCTCCACCATCAAATGCTTTGATTGTGTAACTACCTGGTGGCATAGAAAATATCTTTTCATTGGATTCAAGTACTTTATTTCCGCTTCTTAGAATTTCGAAATTTATATCTTCATCCAAAAGAGGATTTGCTCGTGAATCAAAGAGATCCACAGCAAGATTGAATTCAGCTGTAAATTTCATGCTAACAAAATCGCCGTCATGCAGCAAATTCAGAACTTTTTCATCGGCAAAATTAGCGTAAGTAATTCGAAGTATATAATCCCCAGAAGGAATATCTTCGAAAAAGAATTTGCCTGGTTCAATTTCATCAGGTATCAATTGAACAACGCCGTTGTCTTCAGAATTTGACAGAGTTGGAGTGATTTCGACACCAGGTGGAAGATCAAAACCATCTCTTATCTCAACCGTTAAATCGTAAAGTTCAATATCAACATCAACTTCAAGTTTAATCAAAGATTTCTTAAGCTCCCCATCATAAACAACAAGATCCCTATAAAACGCTTTTAACGTATAAGGATCCCCTGGAGCATAGGGTGCTCTTAATATGGCCTTTCCATCGATATCTGTTGTATTTTCATCGAAAAAAAAACCATCTTTATTTAATAAAACAGCATTTATGCCTTCTATACCGTGACCGTGTTGGTCAGAGAATGTTAATTTTATTATACGTTCCCACGAACAAAAAACATGAACTTTTTTATTTCCATCAACTGTGACTGTTTTAGCACCATTGAAAAATTTAGTTGAATTATCAAGTTTCCAATACACTTTTATGAGGTAATCACCTTCAACAACCTCTGGAAACATTTTATGCGCTCTGTATCTGATGAGAAAAGGTTTCTCTGCAACTCCAGAAGATATGAGATTTCCGTTGCGATACAATTCAATCCACATAATAGGAAAACGACGGTCTGTTCTATTTGAAAGCCACGGATAAGTAAATCTAGTGCCACCGAGATGGGTAATCACTGTTAAACTGTACTTTTTTTGCTCTTTTTCAAAAGCAGAATCTCCTGATAAATAACGATGTTTAATTAGTTCTTGATACATTTTTGCTTCTTTTCGAACCAACGAATATCCGCCCTCTTCAGATGTAAATATTTCGGCATCAAACTCAACAACTAAATCTTCTGGAATCTTTAAATCATGGCCATACCCCTTTTCAAATGAATTTCTACCAAAATTTATCGAAGCGTAATCAACTTCAGCGTTAAGGAAATCAAAGTATTCTTTCTCTGCAACTTTTAACTGGATACCATCTCTTTCATCTTTGCCTGATCTAACAACACCTTCATTTGAAGAGAAAATTATTGAATTGACTTTTCCTTTCTCACCTTCTCCGTAAGCAATCCAAGCTTCCTTTCCAAGATCAGCATCATCTTTAAAGGATATGATCCATTCACGATTTTTAGACTCAGGATCTAGATTCATTTGATACTCGTTGATTTTATCATTTTCCCCGTAAAAATGCAAATACGGTAATATATCCCCCACGTTCATTTTTTTTACAACAGAATTCCTTGATTTAAACGAAGCCATCATACCAAATCGTCCATCGATATTTTCTTTCCCCTTTACAATCGCTTCTCCAAGCATTTCGTGTTTTACTCGAACACATAGTCTTTTTTCTTCTGCGGGAGAGTAGTAGTATTTATAGATAGCTGTGGTACTTATGTCCTTTTTATTAGATTCACTTTTGATGCCAAATTCAACCATCAGATTTCCGTCAACAAGTATTTCTTTAGAAACAAATGATTGGTCTGAAGAACTTTCATCTTGTTCCTTATCTCCATAATAGTAGGAAAAAGCAAAAGATACTATTTGATCAGAATCAAGTACATCCATCTTTTCCCTTTCTTTTTTCTGTTTCACAACAATTTGAGAGAATGCACGGTCTAGGAGTTTACCCTCTTGCCCAACACCATAGACAAGATAGCCATCTTCTTTGACTCCATAGTATTTTGCCTCTGCCGATATACCAGCTATTAGTGAGTGGGAATAGTAGGAATCTTCAACGCTTACATGATCTTCATAGCTTGGTGGAGATTTTTTATCATCGTCGTAGTATACATAGTATTTTTCATTGCCATTTGCAATTTCTGGCACAAGAAAAAC
>JAGLML010000111.1 GCA_023140035.1 Thermoplasmatales archaeon | reverse complement strand
TGTACAAAAACAAAGATAAAGAACATATCTTTAACTGCACTTGGATCTATCTGAGCTATACGCATACCTCCAATAGATTGACCCACCATTTGATCCTGAAGATCGTAAATCGCAGTAAATATTGTACCATTAATGATAAGAATAACTGCAAGAAATACAAAAAAACTGATAAATATCACTATGCTGTACATTGACATTTCTGTTTTTCTCTGAAGTTCCACACGTTTAATTTGATCAATTTCCTTTGCGGCTGCATTAAAGACGGAGGATGTATTGCCACCGATTTCCAACGCCTTATTTATTGTAACTGCCAATCGTTTTACCTCATTTGTGTTAATTCTTTTTGCAAAATTATTAAGAGCATCTTCAATAGAAATGCCCCATGAAAGCTGAGATACCATCATTTTTAACTCTGGTGTTAATTCACCGTAATCCCCTTCAGAAGCAGATTTTATAGAATCAAAAATAGTCATTCCCGAAGCAGTGGAATTAGCTATATCTCGTAAAAAATCAGGTAATTTTTCCTCAACCTCTCTTTTACGTTTCTCTTTAACGTGATTATAAAAGCCAATTGGCCCAATACAGCCCAATACTCCAAAAACAATGTAATCCATACCACTTAGAAAACCGCCAGGAGCAACAGATACTCCAATAAAAGCTAAGAATCCAAACACAAACAAAAGCGATGAAACACCCATAGATATGCCTACTATAATTAATAATGTTTGATCCTTGCCGTATTTTTTATTTATGTTGTATTTTTTTCCAATTGTTAACTTTTTTATATTTCTTCACCCATCCCTGATTTCATCATAACATAAAAACCAGCATACGCCATTGGTAAAATAAGGATCGCTAGTATATATAGAAAATCAAATGATATCCCTCCACTGGTTAAACCCATTATAGATATGATAATGACAAGAAATAGCGGAAAGGCGACAACTGTGACCACAAAACTTTCAGCCATTATGGCTAGGGAATCCAGATTTTTCTTTCTTTCTTCTAAATCTTCATACATGTATCTCTCAACACATCGTTCAAAATAAGGAGCCAACTCACTTCCAGATTGAATTACTCCAATAATGCCCTGAATGAACTCTTTAAATTTTTTTGAAGGGGAAATGACAATAGCATGTTTCAATGCAGTTATCGCATCTTTTCCCATCAACTCGATTTCAGTTGTAATTTTTTTTGCTTCTTTTTGTACTTCGCCATACAGTTCTATACCAGCAAGCGTACCAAATACCTCAGATGGTGAAATGCCTGCAGCCGACATCGTATTTATGAAATTGGCCACATATGGAAGATGTCTATCAATGTTTTTACCACGACTTTTTGCTTTAGATGCTGGAAGCTGGATATAAACCATACCGATAACAATTGGAATTAGTGAAGTAATAGTTAAGATGAATAATGCCGTAATATCATTAGGAACTAATAGATATAAAATAAGTGTTGAGACAAATGAGACGATAAAACCTATTATTATATTCATCAAAACCATTGAATAATATTCCTGGTAAACCATGCTAATATCCGCTTTTTCAAGCAATCTGTTTTTACTTGTTTCACTTATATTAAGCTTTTCGAAGCTCTTTGAAAATAATCGACGACAAAATCTTGTATACTTTGTAGATTTCATCCTTTCATTTCCTTTTTTACTCTTTCTAGAACTTGTTTAGGAAATTTTTGATAATCTGCAACAACCCTTCCAAACTCCTGGTATGATCTGATATTTTTCTTTTTCATCCATTCAAGAACCAGAATTCTGTTTGACATTTCTTGTTCAAGTTGTTCATCGGTCCAGTCGTTTTGTTGTTTTATTTTATTATATATCTTACTGGTTTTACTACTTTCAAACCTATCATCTGTTTTTGAGACCCAGGTAAAAGGAGCCATAAAAATGAGTTGATTGGTATCGCTATCCAACTTTATTATTTCAGTAACACTAGTCATTCTCCTGACCATCTTTCCGCCAATTTCTACAGCGTTTTGGAATACTATTACATCAAGAGAGGTAAGAAGTGCTCTTGGCAGCGAAATTGGAGGGTTTTCAAGTCGCTGTATGAGTGTGTGTATTGTGCTTGCATGAACCGTTGAATATGATGTATGTCCCGTTGCCATTGCTTGGAAAAGGCTATAGGCTTCTCTTCCTCTCACTTCTCCCACAATAATGACTCTGGGCCTTTGCCTCAATGCAGCTCTGATAAGATCAAACATATCTATGTCCTTTCCTGTTTTGTTTTCATCAGAAGATGAAAAACCTTTTCGCGTAGTACCTGCAATCCAATTTTTATGTGGAAGGCTTACTTCTCTCGTATCCTCTATAGAAACAATTTTATGAGACGCCGGAATAAAAAGTGAAAGAGCATTGAGGGCAGTGGTTTTTCCGCTTGCTGTGCCTCCACAAAATAGGATGGATGCTCCGTTTTCGATGGCCATCCAAAAATAGGCGGCCATTTCCACAGAAAGCGATTTATATTCAATTAAATCAACCGGTGTTAATGGATTCTCTTTGAATTTTCTAATTGTAAAGGTTGAGCCTTTTGTAACTGTTCGTGCAAGTGTTGCCTGGAGTCTGGAACCATCAGGTAGCTTACCATCAACTATTGGTGAATAGATAGATATTTGTTTACCGGAAATTTGACAAAGTTTTACAACAAATGAGTTTAATTCTTCTTCACCACTATAATAAATGTTTGTTACAATTGCTTCATATTTCCTATGGTATAAAAATATTGGTGTTTTATGTCCGTCGCATGATATATCTTCGATTCCATCGTCATGCACGATGATGTCTATTCGCCCATACCCCAAGAAATCTCTAAATAGGTGATAAAAAATCTTATCCTTGGACGATTCGTTAAATTTAGTGTCGTTTTCATAAAGTATTTGTTCAATGGTTTCTTCTAAAAATATTCTATCTTCTTGTAATATGAGATCTATCCGTCCTTCTCCAAGATAATCTTCAAAAAGATCATAAAAAATTTTCTTCTCATATGATTCATCAAATTTAATGTCGTTGTCAATGATTATGTGTTCAAGGGTTTCTTTTAAAAATTTTTCTTTTTCTTCTTTGTTCATATCAAATGTATCAACATCGGCAAGCATCTTGAACAAATGGGAGATTTCCTTTTTAGTTTTCTTTTCCGCCTCATTAAGTTGCGGTTCGATAACTTCATACCTATACTCATTAACGTTATGATCATAAACGATTCTTTTACTACCGAGTTTCTTCCATCCAAAGCCTTTTTGCTCTTCAATAACATCGATACTTTGCTCTTCTTTAACACTTATTACAGAAGGCGATACTTTTTCTTGTTTTCTTTGTTGAGTTTTTTCTAAAAGACCTTTTGGTTCTTCTATAGTTTTTTCTGTTTGTGATATTTGTAAATCCTTAGACTCTTCGAGTTGTTCTTTTTTTTGTTGAGCTTTTTCTAAAAGTCCCATAAATCTCACTTGATCTTATATTTGCTGAGAACTTTCGAGTATAATTCAAAATCTTTAGATTGAGCAAACTTGTCAATAACTTCTTCAGGAAGCTCGCCCAAAAGATCATCTGTTATAACTAGAAGTTTTTTAATGTCTTCATCCAAAAGAGTTGGTTCTTGTTTTTTATCTTTTTTCTCGTCTTCTTCTTCTTTCTCCGTATCCTTTATCTTAAATATTTTTTCCTCATCTGTTTCTCTTTTCTTTTTCATCCCCCAATTTAATTTCTTTTTATGTCCTCTCTTTTTTTCCTTTTTAAAGAAAAACAAGGGGCCTTTCACCTCCAATCCCTTTTTGTGTTTTTTACTTGTAATTGTTATTTTTTTCGACTTCTTAACTTCTTTTTCCTTTGCTCTTTGTTTCTTCTCTTGTATCCTTAGTTTCATCTTTCTTTCTTTCTCGGCAATTTTCGCTTCCCTTTCTTTTTCCTTGGATATTTTTTTTAGATCTTCTTCAGGAGGCTTTTCTTCTTTGGGTTCTTCAGGCAACTCAACTATTTCTTCTTCTGCATCATAAGATGCCCATTCAGTAGGCTCCTCAATTTCAGATTCAGATATTGACTT
>JAGLML010000110.1 GCA_023140035.1 Thermoplasmatales archaeon | reverse complement strand
GGTCAGACTATAAAGAAATGGCGTACTGCATTTGGTATCTCTCAAACTGAACTTGCTGATTTTTTAGATTTATCTCCCAGTGTAATAAGCGATTACGAGTCAGGAAGAAGAAAATCACCTGGCATACGGGCTGTGAAAAGAATAATCGAGGCCCTTTTAGAGATAGATGAAAAGAAAAACAATAGCAAGATGTTACGAAAATATCAGTTTATTGCCAAAAACCAGGAAGGTGTATTGGATATTATGGAATATCCATATTCAATTCCTATCAAAAAATTTATCGAAGAAATTAGTGGAAAGCTATTAACTACAAAAGCCGTTGATATTAGAAAAAATGTGAAGGGATTCACGCTAATAGATGGTATCGAGACAATTAAGACAATAAGTTCTGCAGGCTATCCAAATCTTTATGGCTGGAGTACTGAGCGGGCTTTGATTTTTACAAATCTAAAGTATGGAAGAAGCCCTATGATCGCTATTAGGATTCATCCTGTTAAACCATCAATTGTCGTTTATCATCAACCGGGCGCAGTTGATCCTCTAGCAATACAACTTGCTGAAAAAGAGGATATGCCACTAATTATAACAAACATGCCATTGGATGAATTAAAGAAAAAACTTGTTTCATTAGGAAGATGATTAAGAATGGTTGATTTACTCGGTCTCTGTAGTATATGTGGAAAACCTGGTGCTATGTTTACCTGCCATATGTGTGGAAAACTTGTGTGTGCTAGTTGTTTTGATAAGGAACACGGTGTATGTAATCAATGTCGCATAGGAAAAATTTAGCCAGTTTACGCATAAAAACTTTATATGCAAAAATTCATTATAGTATAAAGTGACCTTAGTTAAAGGTCACATATGTTCAGGATGGGATGTTAGGCGTGGATGAGGAGCCATTTGACTTTCAGAAGTTCTTGTTTAGTAAGTTAAGCAGAAAGATAACCCTCCTTTTTTTACTTGTTGGAATAGCCGCTCCTTCGATAGGTATTTATTATTTCTATTCAATTTCATTTTCTCTTCTTAGTTCCGATCAAGAGATTTTTGCTGAACAAATTTTTTTACTTAATACAGCCACTATGTTGATAATAGCTCTTATAGCTATAAATATGGGGATAGTGGGATTTTTTGCCTCACGTTCTATAACAAAGCCTATTAAGCAGTTACATAAGGCAGCACAAGAAATTGAAAAAGGAAATTTTAACGTCCGGACAGATATCAAAACAAATGACGAGATAGCAAAATTAGGTGATGCCTTAAATATGATCGCCATTGCATTGGGGAAGATGGAAGAAGAAAGAAAGCAATTAGATAAAACAAAATCAGAGTTCCTAAATATAACATCTCATGAACTGAGAACACCAATTACTCCGCTGAAGGCACAAATACAAATGTTACAGCAGCAATTTTTTGGAAAACTCACAGAAAAACAGAAAACAAGCCTTCACATTGTACTTAAAAATACTGAAAGATTAAGTAAGATGATGGAGGATTTTTTGGAAATCTCAAGAATAGAGGCTGCTAGACTAAAATTTCATTTTAGGGAAGTTAATCTAAAAGAAACAGTCGAAGAAACAGTTGGTTTAATGAAAGGCTTTGCCAAAGAAAAAAACATAAGACTTATCTCAAACATTGGTCCTATACCAATAATCGAGGCGGATCCTGATCGCTTTAGTCAGGTTTTGAGAAACCTTATACATAATGCAATAAAATTTTCGAAAAATAATAGTGAAATTGAAATAAACGTTGTTCCCAAAAAAAATCATATTCTATTTAGTGTTAAAGACTATGGTATAGGTATGCTTTCTCAGGACCAAATTAGAGTATTTGAACCTTTTTATCAAATTGAAGAAACGCTGAATAGAAAATATGAGGGAACAGGATTGGGACTTGCGATTTGTCGAGGAATAGTCAAATCGCAAAAAGGAAAAATCTGGATTGAAAGCATTTTGGGTCAAGGTAGCACTTTCTTTTTTACGGTTCCGCTTAAACCTGTAAAGGATATTGAGCCGATAAAGTTGCTTTTCTCGTTAAAGTCGGAAATAGAAAAGGAATTAAAAGAAGAATTTGTTTTATTACTAGGGCCAATGGGAATTGTAGAATTTAATGATTTAAAAAACAAAAACGAGATGGGAAAACATGATCTATTTAATTATATTAATCTATTGAAAGAACTAAATATATTAAGTATCTCAAATGCAGATGAGTTTAAGAAAAATATTGGAAAAATCTTTGGGGGTTATGTTACCGACGAAGTAAGTGAAAAGGAGATTTAAGAAGGTGAAATGATGAGATTAAGAGCATTATTAATAATTATGTGTCTTGCAATTTCCATGATACCTGTTGCTATAATTGGAGGTTTTCAAGGTTTTGAAATTGCAACTGCATTTCTTGGATTTATTATTGTAGTTACATTCTTTGTTTCACTCATCATGTCTTATTTTATCTCCCGGCCTTTAGAAAAATTAACAAAAAATATTAATGAGATAAGTAAGGGAAATCTTGATGTTAAAATGGAAAAAAGTGAGATATTCGAAATAAATAATCTAACGACTTCTTTGAACAGGGTTATGACCAGCTTAAAATTAGCAATACATAAAGTAGGAGTAAAAAAAGGAGAGATATTTGAAGAAACTATTAAAGCAAAAGACGAGGCAGAAGAAAAATACGAAAATCTATTGAAAAATATAGATGAATGGATCTGGGAAACTGATGAAAAAGGAGTTTGTAAATCCTGTTCAGCAAACATTACTAACACATTAGGATACAAACCCAGCGAAATAATTGGAAAGAACATTTTTGAATTCCTAGTTCCCAAAGAGTCAAATAAAGTAAAAAATATTTTCAAAGAAATGGTAAGAAAAAAACAGCATAAAGCAAGCAAATTTGAGACCCAGTTGGTTCATAAAGATGGACATAATGTTTGTGTTCTCGCTAGCTTTGCCACAATATTCGACGATTTGGGGGATTTCCGCGGGTTTAGGGGCATAGGAAAGGATATAACAGAACCCAAAATCGCAGAAGAAAAAATTGAAGACTTGGACAAAAAATTATCAGATATGAAGGAAAGAATGCGCGATGTTTTTAATGAACGGGAAAAATTCAAATACAAACCGCCTATGGAAAGAGCCATGGACAAATTGACAGAAGAAGAATTTAACGCTATGTTTATTTTCGATGAAAATGCCAATATCATCGACTGTAACAAGAACATGTATGAGAAATTGGGCTATAAAAAGGATGAGATGCTTTCGTTAAATCTCGCAGATTTTGATTATCTTGAAACTAAAGAAGATATCAAAGATAAAATATACAAAATAAAAAAACAGGGAAAAATTAATTTAAAAACCATTCATAAAAAGAAAAACGGCTCTTCAATCTTTGTTAGTGAGAGCATACTATATCTTAAAGATAAAAATATGTTTAAATGCATTGTAAAAGAAGATCATTAATATAATCTGAGAAAGCCACGCAAACTTTTGAATACAAATGGGCAATTTTTTCTTTTAATAATAATTTTACTTTAATCGACCATCAACTATTTATGTTGATTTCATATGTCCGATTTTTGATACTTATGATAAAAGCTTCGAAGCGCTCTCAAGGAATTTCTTATGCTATAAGAGATGTAGTATTGCCTGCAAAAGAATTAGAAAAAAAAGGTATCGAAGTTTTACATCTTAACATTGGAGACCCAAATAAATATGATTTTGATACTCCGCAACATATGAAAGACGCTCTTTATGAAGCTGCAAATGAAGGGCATAACGGCTATGCTCCTTCTGAAGGATACAAGGAACTTAGAGAAGTCATAGTTAAGCGTGAACATATAAGAAATAATATCGATTATAGATCCGATGATATTTGTATTACCACAGGCGTAACAGAATCCTTGCAGATTCTTCTAAATGCTTCACTTAACACTAGCGATGAACTTTTGATACCTGGACCTACATATCCACAATATACATTGATTACTCGTTTTAACGATGCAGAACCAATAGCATATCGTTGCATTGAAGAAGAAGGATGGCAACCAGATGTAAATGACATTCGCAAAAAGATATCAAAGCGCAC
>JAGLML010000011.1 GCA_023140035.1 Thermoplasmatales archaeon | reverse complement strand
CCAAATTATCCAGATCGGGTTGAAGTTGAAGCGTCTTATTATAATTATGAGCCAATTCCAGGGCTTCCTTTCGAATCACACTATTACAAAATAACAGAAGATGAATCTGTTATCTATGCGGTTGCACAAGGTGGAAAGTTTATGGGTGGAGGCGTTGCTCAGCAAGTAACCAAATTAAAACCAGGAGCAACTGATGTAATGCCTAAGAGTGGAGAGTTATTTGCATCATTTGATTTTATGTACTTCTATGGGGCAGGTGTGGAAGATTACTCGGGATCAATTGACAATCTCATTTCTAAGGAAATTTTAGTTGATGGAAATCTCATGGTTAAATTTGGAATTGTAAGTGAGTCAATTAAAAAAGATGTGAAAAGCACAGTTACTTACAAGTATTACTACTGCCCCACAGAACATAAACGAATCAGCGCCCATGTAAAACATGAAATTTTAAAAGAATTTACGGTGGCAATCGAACCTGAAGTTGAAGGAACCTACGCAAGTTTTCAATGTGGTGGTTTAGAAAGTAATTCAATAAAAGATCTAAACTTCGGCAGGATATACCCATATTTACATGTTTATACTGAGCAAGATAAAATAGCTGAGTATGCATTGAACCCAGATCCTGAAGTTTCAGCTGGTCCAGGTACATGGGCTAGCACATTATTTATAAATACAGAGGACGACCTTGATTTGGGTGAAAAGGCATGGATTTCTTTTGATGAGGGGGAAACAGGTATTGCTCATTCTCTTATAATTGGTTCAAACAACGTTATGAAATCTGGTACAGGCGAAAGAGACGGCATTCAGATAAAAGGACGTGAACAGGATTCCTCTGATCTACCTGGACTTGAAAGCAATATGATTTTCATTTCGTTCAGCAGGAACTCATATGAAATGGGGTCCTCACACGATTTAGATGTACCAGATGATCTTGTAGTAGAATATGATGCAGAGTTTTTTTCTACCAATACTGGAGGATATAGGGCTGTTGAAGAGGAAGCGGACCTCTTCCAATCACTTGTAAAAATTAGGCCATTACATATAGGGAAAGTTCCAGGGGGTGAGGAAGAAGAGACTTGTTCTTTAACAGTGTTCGTTCACATGGCACCATCGGTTCCAATGGGATCTGCTTTGTCCATATTAACTGGCAAAAATCTATCCTACATCAGCGCAGAATTATACCATAATGAAAACATCATGTCAACAGGAATAGCCGGACGAATATCAACAAATCCGCTTCCCAGCTTTGATGATACAACGCTTATTCAGAAAATCAAACTAGCGTTAGGAATCTTTGACTGGAAAAATCTTACATTTTTCAAAAAAATACGTTTCCAAAATCTGGAACCCGGCAGATATCTTGTGAAAATCTACAAAGAAAATTCTGCTATTGGAAAAGATAGGAAATACATAGGATTTACAACTGTAGATGTACAAGAAGACACTAAAACACGTGTTTTTTGTAAACCAGAAGGTTCTTTGCAAGTATCTATAGCAGATCAGAACGGTGATGCAATAAAAGATGCAAAAGTGCTTCTATCAAAAAATAACGTTTCAGTGTCAGAAAGTGTAACTGATGATCAAGGTCGATCTTTAATAAAAGTACCATGTAGTATTTTAGGCAAATACGATCTTAAGGTTTTATACAATGGATTTGCTATCTATGAAGAACCTATAAGATTAGGATTTATTAGAAAAATAGTTTCAATAAAAAGGTCGATAGATATTGAACGACATGATTTCACATTAGAAGTTTTAGATACCTGGGGTTTATCTCCAGAAATTAATTTCGATCCAGTTTTTGTTAGCAACGAAATGATCGAGTCAACAGAGATACATGCAGAAAAACTTCAAACAAATAATTATCTCTTTTCAAATCTTATTCCTGCAAATTATCAGCTTCGTTTACAATATAAGTCGTTTTTAGTAGAAGAAAATGTACAAATTCCTACAGAGAAAGAGACACGCCTTGTTTTCCTGGCTGAATTTAACATAAAAATATATACCTTTGATTTTCGAGGAATTCCATTAAAAGATGCAAAGATAGTAATAACAAGGGAAGGTAAAAAAACAGAGAAAAATTGTGATGAAGAAGGGTTTGTACAATTTTCATTACCACCTGGAAATTACAGGGCTGAAATTTACCTCAAAGATAATCTAATCGGGGAAAGAAAGATTAACGTTATCGGTGAAAGAACGTTTGATCTAGTAACAACAGAAGAACCAGTTTTTCCACTTTATGTGATATACTCGTCTGTTATTTTTCTGTTAGCAGGTGCATTCCTGACTCTTAGAAAGAAGAATATTAAGTCATTCTTAAAGATATTAGCTATATCACTTGTGATTGCATCAATTGTTATGCCATGGTGGATGCTGCACGGTTCTTCGTCCCAGGTGGAAACCTCAACAAAAATGTATCTATCTCCTCCAGAACTCATCACTACAACTACTGCACCTAGTGTCATTGCCGGAGAGCTTGCATCTCTGCCAGAAATATTTACAGATGCAATGACCTTGGCATCCATATCTATAGTTATAGGTTGTATTTTGATAATATTAAACATAATTTTTGAAAGATTTAATAAACGCAGACTTTCATTTTTGTCAATATCATCTGGAGCCTTAGCCCTGATTGGATCTATTTTTATATTCTCATATGCAATGTCCGAACTGGTTAAAGTAGGGGTCGGAGATTTCTTTGGAGAAGGAAATGTAGATATAAGTCTAGCTGGAGAAGGGGTACGTACATCAGTATTTTGTAATTGGGGACCAAGCATCGGTTTTTATCTCTGTCTATTAGCTGCTGGTATTGTTTTAGCACTCACAATTTTCAGCATCAAAAAAATGTTCAAAGAAAGAACAAGAAAAACGGGCAAATTACTTAATAAAGATACTATCATAAAATACACAAAAAGGCTTATGCCGCTTATTGGTATCTTTTTACTTATCTATCTTATTGTTGACATTGGTACTGATGAGATAGCATCTACCTTTTTGAAAATCTCTCCGTTCTTAATTATTATTTCTGCATCTTTGACGCTTCCAAGGATGTTAATAAGAAATTACGTCTGGCAGATCATCCTTAAAAAACAAAAGATAAATGTAAGTTTCATCACCTCTTTGAAGATATTCTTGATCGGTTATTTTTATGGCTCAATAACACCGGGATACGTTGGCCAACTGATGAGAATCCCTTATTTAAAAGAAAAAACAAATGAACCTACAGGTAAACTATTTGTCAATTTAATAGTTGAGGAAGGAATTCATACATTATCTCTCTATCTCATGATGATTATTGGTGCATTTCTAATAATTAATAAAGTACCTGAGATTTTCCTGATTACTTGTGTTTTTCTGGTTATAATATTAGGAGCATATGGTTTCTTCATCAAAAAAGAACGTGGAGAAAAAACATTTCATTTACTTATTAAACTATTAATTCCGAAAAAGTTTAAACCTTACTTAACTCGGTTTGTTGACAGTTTTTACAAAGATTTTCCAAGTATTAAAAGTTTAATTTATCCTTTTATCATAGTCATTCCGTCCTGGATAATTATTTACTCGCAGATCTACATATTAGGGTTGTCACTAGATATTGAAGTACCATACTTTGAATTCCTCATGTTATACTCAATAGCTAACGTGGTAGCATTCATACCTATCACTTCTGCAGGTCTTGGAACACGAGAAGCAACATTGATTTTCCTATTTTCATTCTACGGT
Organism: Thermoplasmatales archaeon; assembly: GCA_023140035.1. Classification (GTDB taxonomy): domain Archaea; phylum Thermoplasmatota; class E2; order DHVEG-1; family DHVEG-1; genus JAGLML01. Next base: position 11,363 of record JAGLML010000011.1, on the reverse strand, counting down.
GTCTCACCAGAAAAAGCATTGGTTCTTTCGCTCGCTGGCCATCTCATAACAGATGCTCTTACTGGTTTCTACGGGTTTATAGTATCAGTTGTTGAAGCAAGGAACAATAAAAAAAATATGACTTTATTAGAGATAGAAGATACACTTAAAAAGGAGACTTAAGTTAAAAGAGAGTAGGCAACATGATTAAAAAAAGTTCATCAAACAAAAAACCACTTGTAGGGTTCTTCCCTCTTTTTTATAATCTTGCTGAAAGTGGTCGTGCTGTACTCATCGCCAACCGATATAAGGAGCTTGGTGGAAAAGCCATTTTTTTTAGCCATGGCGGTAAATACGAATATCTTGCAAAAGAAATAGGATGTAAAGTCGTTCGAGCCAAACCCATCTACACTGAGCAGTTCATAGAACATCTATGGAAGTGCTCACGAATGGAAGAACTTAGGCCCCCTTTTTCAAAAAAAGCACTCTTAGAACACGTGGAAGCAGAGATAGCTGCATACAAGGAAGTAGGTGTAAAAATGGTTGTATCATGCAACAACTTCCCCTGTAGCATCTCTGCTAGAGCAGCCCAAATACCTCTTGTATCTGTAACACCAAGAGCTATGGGAAAATTCACCAAATATCCTGATGATGCTGAATTTTTCTTTACTCGTTTCATACCGCATTCATGGAAACTCAAAATTCTCAATTGGTACGTTCTCAGAGCCAGAAGCTGGGCTCGACCATTTGAAAAGGCTGCAAAAAAATATCCACATATTCCAAGCCCTAAACTGACAAGCGATATTAATAAAGGTGACTATAATTTTTTCACAGATTTTATAGAACTTTTGCATTTAGAAAAATCTGATATCTCTACTAATGATTATTTCATAGGCCCAATCTTTTTAGATGAACTTTTTGCTAAATCTTTTTCTGAAAAAAGTTCTATAAAAGAAACAAATGATATCAAGCGGCACCTTCAAAAACCAGGTAAATCAATCATGATATCATTAGGCAGCTCTGGAACAAAAGAGTTATTCCTAAAAATTTTAGAAACATTAAATGAAACAGATTACAAGGTAATAGCTGTTTATACTTCAATTTTAAAAGAAGACGAATTGCCTAAGTTAAATGATAATATTCTCCTAAAAAAATTTGTTCCCTCTCTGAAAACAATAAATCAGTCAGTGGATTTAGCGATTCTCCATGGTGGACAAGGCACCGTTTATACAGCCGTATATTCTGGAAAACCAGTCATAGGATTTCCTATGCAATTTGAACAACATCTTAATCTTGAGATGTTGGCTAAACATGGGATGGCCATTATTTTATCAAGGAAGTATTTCAAGAAAGAGAAATTGTTGCAAGGAATCAATGAAATCTTTAATAATCAAAATAAATATCTAAAAAATGCTCGAGATTTAGCTGGAAAACTACCAAAACCTGAGGGAGATAAAAACGCAGTGAAATTACTTATCGAGATTTTAAAACAAGAAAGATTAAACTAGTTATGCAGGATAAAGAATACCTGAAATTGCTGCAAAAAGTGATATTAATATAGATATCATGCACTAAAAAATTTAAATAAGGTTGTAGAATACCGAGTCTTAAGGAGTAAAACGCGTGGCCACTTTTAAGAATTCTAACTCTGCACATCCAATAGAAATTGGAATACTTGAGATACGTCGTCATGTACCAGTCCTTTACACCTTCGGCAAGATTTGTAAAACAAAAAATACAAATGTGACCATCTTTACAACAAAAGAAGTGTTTTCACGATTAGAAACCTATTTAAAAGATAAGAACAACTATGAATTCGTAATCAAAGAGGGCAATGAAAGTATCTGCCGTTTTTTAAAACGTGTCGAAACCATTTGTAACAAGAAAATTGACTTATTATTCGTTAATACTATTCATGAAACTATCTTTGATCTTCTCTATTATCTTTCATTTAATCCAAGATCAAAAACTGTACTTGTTGTACATCATGCAAATGCTTGGTTGAAACCTAAACTTGTATTGAATATCAAACATATGCTAAGAACGATTGATACAAATCTAAGTTCTGTTTTGATCAGCAAGTTCATATTTCCTAAATTTGATGCTATTGATGTTATCTACAGTCCAGTTAGAGATCATATTCTTATAAATATGGAATATGATAAAGAGATTTTTACTCTGCCCACGTCAATTTTTGAAGGTAAAATAGATACATTAAAGCAGAAAGATGATAAAATATTGAAAGTAGTAATTCCTGGTTTAATACAAGAACATCGTAAAGATTTTACACTTGTTATACCTGCCTTTGAAAATCTGTTTAAACGCTTTAAAGAAAAACTTGCACTATGCGTTCTAGGAATGCCTGTTGGTCGTTACGGAAAACTCATTCATGAAGAATTTAAAGAAATGGAAAAAAAAGGCTACAAAGTAGTCGTATTTGATAGTTTTGTACCAGATGACACTTTTGATGAGATCCTAAATGAGAGCGATATAATTCTTACTCCAATAAGAATTAAAACAAGAGCAGATAGTGATATCGAAGAAGAATATGGAAAAACAGTTGGAAGTGGCATTGTATATAACGCAATTCAATATGCTAAGCCAATAATTGTACCCGCTGAGTTCAATATGTTAAAAGAATTTGATGGTTCTGCTTTAAAATATGAAAATTCAAAAGAACTTGAAACATTAATAGATGAACTTATCTTTAATCCAGAAAAACTTAAAAAATTGAAGGTAGAATCACTGAAAAATGCGCAAAAATTCTCTCTGAAAAATCTACAAGATTACTTTGAAAAAAATGTGTTAAGTTGGTTGCAGAAAAACTAGTCTCTCAGAGCAATAGGTAAATTTAGATCGCTTAGTTCAACATAGAATGGAAATACGATTATCAAAAAATAAAATACAATTACCAATCAAGATCTGTTTCATACCCCAAATCTATTAACATCTTTCCAGCCATATGTTTGAACATTTCTTTTTCACTTTCATTCATATCTTTTTTCCATCTTCCAATTGATTTTTCGTATATTGGTTTCTTCACTCCCATAGTTTGCTGTAGATGTTTGTCTTCTTTTTCATGTTTATAAAAATTGAGCAGCTCATCTGTAACTGTCATTTCTACGCCTAAGAATTCATATATTTTTTCCATGGTGATTGCAGTATTGTTTACTAAATCTTCGTATTTAACCTCGATATATCTATCGGATTTCATCCCTCCTTTTCTACCTCGATTTATACATGATACCCATCGTCTAATGCACCAATCAAAAGGACTTCTTACAATATTTGGGACAATTTTACCATTTACTATCTTTCTCTTAGGAAACGTTCTTAATGAACATGCAGTGTCTCTACCATCTCTAATCACATGAATAAATTTCATATTTGGAAAATAATGAAAAAGTTCATCGACAATTACAATGTGGAATGGATTTTTCACTGCAACGAATTGCGTTCCTTCTTTTTGCACATATAATTTCAAGACATTTTCTGCGAAGCAAATGGGATCTTTATATGTATTATTTAACTCGTTAATTTCTTCAGAAGAAAACTCAAAAACGTTTTTTAAAAAATTCATGTCTCTTATCATCGGCAAAATATTACATTCTAACTGGAGGGAGACGATTTTTGGGTGTACGCCGATTAATGCTCGTGCTAATGTTGTACCACTTCGTGGGCAACCTCCAATGACTATTGGGTTAAAATTCGAAATATATCTTTTTTTATTGACAAATAAAAAAAACTTAAATAGAAGTGTTTCAAAATTTGCTGTCCTTCTAGAAATTCTGTAAATTAATGCATCGATAGTTCTGATATTTTTCAAACTACTAGTAGGAGATGTTGGCTTGTTTCCTAAATATATGAAAGTTATAATACTCTCGAGTACTTTTGTTAAGGTAATCATTTTATTCACTTATTAGACATCGATAATATCTTACCATATATTTTGGAAATTAAACCAAATTCTTGACTGATTTCTCCAACTGGTGTGACTCCCCATTTCTCTATAAATATTTCTCTGCCTTCCATTCTTCGTTTATCATGTTTCATCGTTTTTCCCGAGTAATTCAAAGGTTTATGATCAAACACAACATCAGGTAAAGATTCAATAATTATATTCTCTTGATAACATTGCATAAAAAAATCAAAAAGTTCATAGAACCATCTGTACCGCTCATCAAACATAACTTTCTCAAAAATTTTAGTTCTACAAAGCATAGAGGCAAAAACTGAATCAAATCTAACAGAGGAGAGCCCCATTTCTTTAACTTCATTGTATGTAACAAAGGTTTTAAATATTATTTTTTTGCCCTTTTTTGAGTCAAAATTAAATTTTTGTCCAAACTTGTATTTCCCTTTTTCATACCAAGCTCCAGAAACAATGGACACCTTAGGATTATTTTTGAGATGTTCCATCATCATTTCAACTGCACTTTTTCTGACGAGATTATCATCATCTAAGAATAAGAGATATTCAGTAGAAGTGTTTTCTGCAATGATTTTTCTTGAAGCACTCGGCCCAATAGGCTTTTCGATCTCAATATATTTATCGATGTCGAATATCTCCGTTAGATTTATTTTAGGCTTAGTATATGCCTTGGTATTATCAACAATTATCAGTTTAAATGGAATTTCTACATTTTTTAAAACTGAATCTATACAAGCTGAAACTGATTCTTCTCGGGCGCACGTTGGTATGCCTATCGTAAGTTCTGACTGATTAGGAGACATATTTCACACCTTTATTTATCGTTAGATAATTCACTCTTCGTAACACATTTCATTTTTATAATCTTTATCTCTTAGTCTTGGAACTGTCGAGATGGCTTAGAAATATATGGGTAGTTAATTAGCTTTAAACATATTTTTAAGCCTGCTAATTTTCTTCATCTCAGCTTCTGATAACGTCTGTTTGGTAGATGAATAAGATTTCCAATCTACTGTTCTCACTATAGGTTTTTCAATGAAAAAATCATCAAGGATTTTCCCGTCAATGCCATCAGGTAAAGACACGCCAATTGCAGTAAAAACTGTAGGAAGAATATCTTCTACAGATACATCTTTAATTATATGTCCGGGTTTGACATTCTTACCATAGGCAAAAAATATTCCATAAGGAGCATGATCACCTGAACGTCCAGCAGGATCTTGATTGAAAACATATGGAATATCTCGTTTCTTTGATTGCATTATATCATAGAACTTATTTGGAAAACGTATCCATTCATTTGCAGTTATTCCTTTTTTTAGATCGAATATGAGATCTGGAGGATCAATTGCATCTTTACCATAAGCCTCGTTCCAGCGATACACCTCTTCTATAATTTGACTACCATCATTGGGGTCTTTCAAATCTTTAAGTAGTTTGCTTATCTCATTACATATTTTCTCGTAGTCTTTTTCTTCCACGATTCCGTTTTTATATTTGTTTTTACGACATATTCGAATACAACGACCTTCTGCAGTAGAAAAGGCCATAGTCTTTGAAAAATCAATTAGTTTAGCCTTTGAAGAACCTGAAAAAAGAAGCTTCTTGATTCCCTTTGACTCCTTAAGAAACTTTTGTGGGAGGAGCTTTAAAAAATAATTAACAACTCGATGTATCAAAGGATACAGCTGAGAAACAAGGCTACTATAGGGATCCTTATAGGGTGTCAAATATTTGGCATTATATAAGACATTATCTGGATATAATATTTTTTTAATTTCTTCAAAACCATGATCAGAAACAATAAAAAAAACTGCATTTGAAAAACTATCCATAATCTTCCCGACAAGCCCATCAACTTTCTGATAGCACAATAGCAATAGATCCTTATCTTCAAATAGAAAATGTTGTGCAGTATCTGTACCGCGAAAAACAATCATAGTAAAATCCCAGTCTGTTTCTTTCATTAAATTTAATCCTACCTGTAAACGAGATGTCATTTGTCTGTTAATGTGATCCAGTAATTTTTCAGGAGCGCGTTTTTTCATACGTGAACGTGAGAAATCTTCAAGCCAGAACTGTTCTAACTCGTATTCACCTAGATCATTTCCGGTCAATCGTTCTTTGATTTTTTTGGGATATGTAAAATTAGAGTCATGGGATGGTGTAAGTAACCCCGTAATCATTGTACCGCTGATCTCTCCGGGAGGATAAGTACCAGGAACATTAACTATTATGTTTTTCATCCCAATATCTGTTAAATAATTCCAAATAGCAGGAATTTTCCTATACTGAGAGTTTATGAGATGTGGTTCTAGGGTATCGGTACTTTCGAAACCATAAATTCCATGTTTACCTGGGTTGCAGCCGGTGACTATAGAAGTCCATGCTGGTGCACTGAACGGCGGAGTAGTGGATTTGAGCTTTCCCCATACACCATTTTTTCGTATTTTTCGAAAATTTGGGAGTTTTCCATTTTCCATCCATTTTTCCATAAGGTCAGGAGTTGCACCATCTATTCCTATTAGTACTATTTTTTTCATGATTCTTGTGCCTCATGTTTGCCATACTGAGTCTTTTTTGTATGATATTAATTTTATTTAATGCATACTTCTGGATTTGAAGTTTTCGTGTTGTTTTGATAAAGACATTTCCTAGAATGATTTATTTAACAAATTTTGTAATGAATAGATATACATATAACTTATTTCTGGCTCATTAAAACGTTGATTCAGATAATAATCAATGATAACGTTATCTAAATTCTCCAGTATTTTCTTTCCTATTGTTATATTAATAAACAAGACTGGGACCTTCTACTCAGCATAATTTGCCATATTATGTGTATCATCGTTAAAAACTATGATGAAAAACAAACATTTTTTCATACAAGCAAGTCCTCTGCTGCCCAATTAATTTCATATGGTTCTTGTGCTGGATGCCAGTCGAAATTAAAAGCTGGAGTAAAGCCATTGTTTCCGTTTTTTCCAAAAATACATTTCGGTAGAGCCCGGCAACGGCCCCAATAGTTTCCCTTCCAGTCATTATTAAATGAATTAGAGAAAAATGCTTGTCGGCGATTAATTTCTTTTTTGAAATTGTTAGAAGTAATGATATTACTATTGGAGTTTCTAAGTAGAAGCCCTGTGTGTTTATTTTCCTCTATGATGTTCCTATGAATATTTGTGTTATTTGAGGTTTCAAGGATAATCCCACAATAAAAGCTATGTGAAACGATATTATCCTGAATATTAGTACCAGTACACCTAGAAGCCCATATACCACAAATTGTGCTTACATACAATGAATTATTTTCTATACAAGTATTATTGGAGCTGTCAATGAAGATATTACAGCCTTTTTTATTAAGCACAGTAAGGATTATATTGCCGATTATTTTATTGTTATCACTTTGTCTTATACGGATTCCATAGCTCCCCAGATTTTCCAAAATATTACCTTCAATAGTGCAATTATCATATTCGTCGATAGAGACACCTGAGCAAGTTCGAAGGATGTAATCACCAAAATATCCTCCATCTCCAGTAACTGTAAACCCTAATATTTTCACATTATCAGCAGATATTGTTATTACTACGTCTTCATAATCAACATCTACAACATCGTAGTTTCCAATAATTATTGTTTCATTTCTATCCTCGCCGAGGAGCGTGATTGATTTATCAATGTATAATAACTCATTATAGGTACCATTGTAAACATATACTATATCGCCGTCGCTGGCATTATCAATTGCATCCTGAATCAACGTGAAGTTTCCTGGTCCAGATCCACCAACATAAAGTGTATTATTCTTGGAAATATAATCAGAAACTTTATTGTTGTAATAGCTTGGATAAGTTTCTATTTTAATATTAGAATATGCAGTTTCTGCATCTTGGATAAAGGTAATGCTTTGTTCTTTCATAAAATTACTAAAATGCTTTGGTTTTGCCGTAAATTGAAAACTTGTTTCACTTGATCGTTTAATTCTAGATAACCTAGAAGCATTCTCATGAAGTTCAATTGCATTATTGTTAATTGTCATCATACGTCCAACAAGAGACTCATATGGTTCATCCCAGAGATTTACCAAACCCCAATTTACAACATTCAGTTTATCTCGATATCTAAACCAGGTATGGCCAACCATATAAGGCATTTTTAGGCATTTTTTTGCATACCATTCAAAAAGATCCGCTCTACCATTCTGAGTATATGCATATCTTGCAGATATTATTATATCACGATGAAGCATTTCAGTTTTAGGAATAATCGGCCAAATAACATCCTTTCCAGGAAAGGTATACTCACTTGAAAGCAACGGTTTACTAGTTATAACATGATAATTATACATCCAATTATCAAGTGTGACACAATCAAATAATTTAGAATAAATATATATCAATGGATCGTAAGTTATTACATTCATCCGATAATAATTGATACTTATAACATCAACATACTTACCACATTCCTCAAGAACTGCTCTTGGTACCCCATGGGAAAAGAAGCGAACTCCTAAATTCAAATGATTAGGATCTGCCTTCTTGAGCGCTGAATTTGTAAAATTAAAATATGTTTCTGCGATAAGTCTAGAGAAACTGTCAATATCTTCTTTAGCTCTACCACTTCTTATTTTCCATCCCTTGATACCAAACGATGTATGATTAAAAAGATCATCAAAATCATCAATATTCATTTTCCATACACGATTGAAATCATCTATATTATTTTCATATCTCCCTCTAAGAAATTCAACAATTTTATTTTTCCCTGAAGTTGTTTTGTTTGCAGCCATATACACCTCAAGAAGAGTATCATCACCAACAACATCCGGTCCCCATTTCATCTCATTATCTGTTTGATAACCAATAAGATTTGAGTCATTCCTCAAAATCTTTGTAGTCTCATTAATTATACTTCTCACCTGATTCTGCCACCCCTGATCAAAAACATCAGGAATCCGGCGATGTGTCCAACCATCCTCTACAACTATCTGTTTAAAACTAAGTTTACAAATATAAGACATGTTTGAAAAAAGATGAGGATTTCCAGCATTTAACGTATTGAAACCCCATTCCTCTAGTCTAGCCTGAGTGATCTCGCTCCACTTTGAAATATTACCATAATAAAAATCCCCAGGTTCAACATATGCAATTCCAACAGAATAAAATTTTTCACCTTCAGGTGTTACAAACCACCATATGCCATCTTTCTTTTCTACATAAAAAAATCCAGTTGCTGGAAATTCTGATCCATGAATTGAATTAATTTTTCCATTGTTTTCTCTGGCAGATTTAGTTGTTGAGGCAGAACTAAATGTAACAGGTAAAGTAGCTACTCCAATGAGAAAGCATATGATACTAAAAACTATGAGGTTTCTAAATAACTTGTTTCTACTCATCATTATATATTCATCCATTTTTCCCTAGAATGGAAGTAAATAATCCGTATATTATAGTTTAATTTAAATATTTTGTGTGATCGAAAACCAATGACTCACCATCATATCTCAAATGGAGTGAAAGTTAAATCTTATTACAGAGATGGATCATTGTTTTTGATCTCCATGTAACTTTTTAGTTGGTTATATCCAATTCATTAATTTATTGTAATCCATTTCTACATCATCTGTGTAAAAATCAAGATTAAACCATTCTGTTATCTTTAATATCTTATTTATTTGATTTCTTGATAGATTTTTTTTCCATTTTGATAGCTGTTTTCTTTTTTCCTTAATAAAATCTAAAGCCAGCATACTTTGTTCTCTAAGTAATGGATAAGCTTTTTCTGGGATTTCCTCATTTATTTTGTGGAAAATTTTTTTTAATTCTTTTTCCTGTTCAATCATTAATTTTTCGTATGTGAGTACATAAAAATCATAGTCTTTGGCATATATTAGGGGAATATAAGTGTCAATTCCCCATATAAATGCAAGAAGTTCTTCGACGTCCCGTATATTTTTCACTTCCTCCATTAATTTTTTGTTTTGTCTTATTTCTGGAATCTCCATGCAACTATTAATTATAGTTTTCTTAACAGGTAATATTGGGGATCCAAAGTATCAAAATATCCCATATTTTATTTGGGAACTTATGGTTGCACATGGATGTCTAATTATCACATATATCTGTCTTAATGAGAAATTCTCAGCAATGTAAGGGAGTAATCTATTCACGCGCACAGATTTAACAATAAGTTTTCCTGCGGTCAAACGACTTTTAATATTTGAAGGACGGTAAAAAGGTTTACGGGAAATCATTTTTCCTTCAAAATTTTTTTTAAGACAATAGTTAACGTTGGGATAATTACTATCTGGATTTAAATAAGGACTGGGAGCTAATCCAAGATTTTTAACTTCTGGAAAAAGATTAATGTGAAATGGCTCAAAGAGAGTTTTGTAGTCAGGCAAAGTAGCTAGCATTTCCATAAGCCAAGTGGTACCCGATCTGGGAGTTCCTGATATTACTATAGTGTCCTCAATTTTTGTAGGGCCTGTAAATTTTTGCCCAATTGAATCAATACACCGGGCAATAGGTTGGGGTAATATCATAAACTCACTTTTTTGCATATAAATTCATAGTTCATAATATTTTACTAAAGGTTTCTAATATAAAAAAGGATAAGGAAGAAGTATAGTTGCCATGGATGATTTTTTTGTTTTTTCTTTAATTCTATTATTCATCCCTTACGGATTTTAATTAAGGCTACGTAGTCCTGACATCATGAATTTAACTATGCTTACTCCCCGATTTTTACCCCTGAATTAGGAGTTTCATTGTAAAATTACCATTCTTAAGCAATATACACAAAAACGTACAGTTTCTTGGCTTACAAACATAGAAATTAGACCGATTTGAAACGATACAATAATAATTGATTCTTCTATACCACAACTGATTACGATGGAATTCAAAGGTAAAGTTGTTTTAATTTCAGGAGCAACTGGAGGTATGGGTGAAGCAATTGCGAGACAACTCTCGCAAGAGGATTATAAATTAGCATTGTTTGCTAGACGAGAAGAAAAATTAGAGGAGATTTGCAAGACTTTAGGCAACAATGGTACACAATGTATTTATAAAAAATGCGATGTAAAAAACAAAGGTGATGTACGAGAAGCCGTTGAATTTACTCAGAAAGAATTTGGCAGAGTTGATATCGCGATATTGACAGCAGGGACATTAGTACCAAATCCCATTGAAACTTTTGATAGCAATATTATAAAGAATTCGATGGAAGTAAATTTTCTAGGTTACGTTTACTTTATAGAATACCTCATTCCCATTATGAAATCGCAAAATTCAGGAACTATCGCAGCAACCTCTACATTACCCGATCGAAGAGGAGTTCCAGGTTGGGGTGCTTATGGCGCTAGTAAAGCAGCAGTGAGTTGGCTTATAGAGAGTCTGAGGGCTGAAGCAAAGCAAAAATATAATATAAACTTTATAAC
>JAGLML010000109.1 GCA_023140035.1 Thermoplasmatales archaeon | reverse complement strand
ATCGACATGACCTTTGTCGTAAGTGGTAAGACGGGTATTGATCGTCGAACAGCATCAGCCGAGGTATCAGAATATGCAATAGAATATGATGTAAATATAGTGGTCAGTACTGAAAGTAAAAACATTAAAAAAGGTAAAAACGGCACATTCTACTTCATTATTGAAAATAATAACACAGGTGCAGTAGATGATGTAGACAGCTATACGATAACTGCTACATCGGAAAATAATTGGGAGATTAAACATACCGAGTTAATTAAGAATTTAGAGATAGGAGATAAAACAGATTCTGAGGAAATTAAAGTAATAGTGAGTGTGCCCAAAAATACTTCTTTAGAATCTGACATAATTACTTTTACTGTTGCTTCGGATAGTAATAATGAGGCTTTTGCTGCAATAAACGTAACAGTGAATGTTCTTGGTCCAAGTATTTTAGAGAGCATATATGAATTTTTTGAATCTGCATCAAATGCTTTAGGCCTCGATGAATTGTTTGGTTCCTATGCTCCTATTACATTAGCAGCTATACTGATGATAATAATTTTGTTCATAATAATAATACTTGCATTATTATTGACAAGAAAATCTGTAAATATCATATGTACAGAACGTATAAAAGAAATTGATCCTGACGATGAAGCCGCTTTTGAAATCACCATAGAGAATCCGACCAGAAAAACTCAAACATATGAAATATTCTCAAACGAAAATCCCTCATCACCTAAATGGGAAAAATCAATAGAAACAGAAAAGATTACAATAGAGGCTCGTCAATCAAAAACAGTATTTTTAACTGTTAAGCCAACGGAATTTGCAGAGCTCAATGATTGGACAGAGACTAAAGTAAAAGTTAACATTTTAGGTAAACAAAAATCAGAAGAAATAACCATAATGACCATGGTAAAAGATGGTAAAACACTACTAAAAATCACTAATGTATTTACTTGGCCAAAAGAATTCAAAAAAGACGATAGAATAATAACTTCTTTTAAATTAGAAAATAAAGGAAATATCACGGCAAGAAATGTTAATGCAGTATTGTATTTAAACAACAAGGAAAAGAATAAAGTAGAGGTAACTATTCCAAGTGGGGGATATGCTGACATTAGAATGCCCTGGATTGCTATCAAAGGTAAAAATAAGTTGCACATAAAAGCAATAGAACAGTAATAACATATAATAGGAGAATAATTTAGGTATTAAAAGGGTGTGCCTCTAGTGGTAGAAGACGGATCTAAAAAGAGAGAACAGCAAGAACAACTGAAGAATGCTGAAAAAAAATACCAGAGCTTAATAGGAAAAAGAAACGAACTGAATGACATTGCAAAACTTGTTCGTGAAGAAAGGAATATGCTCAATGAAAAGCGCAAAGAAACCACAGAGCAGATGAAGAAAAAAAAAGAAGAAAGAGATAGACTTGTCTCTAAAATGAGGCAACACAAAGAGATCAGAAACAAACTTCAACAGCAGGCAAAAGAACTAATCAAAGCTAAACAGAAGAGAAAAGGAGATGTAATTAGAAATTTGCCTTTAAGAATTGAGGAACTGAAAGCAGATGTTCAGATGCTGGAATATAAACAAGAAACGGTTCCTATGAACACCAAGAAAGAAAATGAATTAATTGACCAGATAAAAGTAAAAAGAGAAGAATACAATAAAGGTAAAAAGCAGCTGGAAAAACAACAACTGATTGAGACTGATCTTTCGGATACTGATAATGCTATTACTGAACTTTTTAAGAAAGCAGATGAAGAACATGAAAAAGTTCAGAAGTATTATAATGAAAGTCAGAAAAAGCATGAAGAGTATATGAAATTTGTAATGGAAATATCTGCTTCTATAAATGAGTCTAACAAAAAACATCAAAAGTATGTTGAAATAAGAGAGGAAGCACAGAGACATCATGAGAAAGCCATGGAAATGCTCTCAAAGATAATGTCTGTTAAAAAAGAAAGAAGGGAGCGTTGGCAGGAGTCAAAAGAAATTCTACGAAATCAGAATATCAAAGCTCAAAAGGAATTATTTGATAAAGAGAAGCTTGCCGATGCTGCTGATGAATCAGTTGATGCCTTGAAAAAGGGTAAAAAAATTTCGTTATCAGGATAATATACATACGACAATTATCGAAAAATTAATCGGCAATTTTAAATATTAAATTTTGTTTTGCCCCAATTGTGGCTATTATGGATAAAATAGGTATAGTCAGTTATGGGGCGAATATACCTCGATTGAGGATAAAAACAGATGATATTGCATCTGTATGGGGAAAAGACGGTAAAACGATAAGCAAGGGACTAGGGATAAACGAAAAATCAGTTCCTTCTATAGATCAGGACACCGCTACCATAAGTGTTGAAGCAACCCGTGCAGCATTGAAGCGATGCAGTATTAATCCTCAAGATATTGGTGCTATTTATATTGGAAGTGAATCGCATCCTTATGCGGTAAAACCAACTGGGACAATTGTTGGAGAAGCAATTGGTGCAACGCCTGATTTGATGGTAGCTGATTATGAATTTGCCTGTAAAGCAGGAACTGCTGCTATTCAGTCTTGTACCGCATTTGTAAAAGCAGGGATGATAAAATATGGATTAGCAGTGGGTGCAGATACGTCTCAAGCAGCTCCAGGAGATGCCTTGGAATACTCAGCATCAGCAGGAGGTGCTGCCTTTATCATAGGTAAGGATAATGTTATAGCAAACATCAATCACACATGTTCTTTTACCACAGATACACCGGATTTCTGGAGAAGGGCACAAAGCAAATATCCAGCACATGGCGGACGATTTACCGGAGCACCAGCGTATTTTAAGCATGTAACAAACTGTGCAACTAACCTTATGCAGATAGCAGGTACAAAACCAGAGGATTACAATTATGCAATCTTTCATCAGCCCAATGGTAAATTTCCTGTAAGCGTTGCCAAAAAACTTGGTTTTACCCACGACCAAATAAAACAAGGACTTATTGTTCCTTACATTGGTAATACCTATTCAGGAGCCTCATTAGTAGGATTAGCATCAGTATTAGATGTTGCAAAGCCAGGGGATAGAATATTTCTTACAAGCTATGGTTCGGGAGCAGGAAGCGATGGTTTTGATATATCTGTGACTGAAAAGATGAACGATTTGTTAAGAGAGAATGCCCCCTCTATTTTTCAAATGGTTGAAGATAAAGAATATATTGATTATGGAACATATGCAAAAGTTACCGACCTGTTATATTGGGAGTGATTTAAAGTGAGAGATGTGGCAGTTATTGGAGTTGGGCTGACAAAATTTGGAGAACTCTGGGATAAATCGTTTCGACAGTTAATAGTAGAAGCTGGAGCAAAGGCTATAATTGATTCAGGAATAGGAGGAAAAGAAATAGATGCAATGTATGTTGGATCCATGAGTTCGGGACGATTTGTTGGTCAAGAACATGTAGGAGCTTTGGTTGCAGATGCATCAGGATTTTCAAATGCACATATCCCTTCCACCCGCGTTGAAGGGGCTTGTGCCTCAGGTGGATTGGCTGTCCGTCAGGGATATCTATCAATTGCGTCAGGTATGAATGATATCGTAGTAGTTGGCGGCATGGAAAAAATGAATGATGTAGTAGGTTCTTCTGCTACAGAAACACTTGCCACAGCAGCAGATCAGGAATGGGAAGCTTTCTTTGGTGCAACTTTTCCTGGATTATATGCTTTGATTGCAACGAAACATATGCATGATTATGGAACAACAAAAAAACAACTCGCTCAAGTAGCTGTGAAAAACCATGCTAACGGTGTTTTAAATCCTTATGCGCAGTATCAAAGAGAAATAACCATAGAACAAGTGATGAATGCTACAACTGTTGCATACCCTCTTGGCTTACTGGATTGTTCCCCAGTAACTGATGGAGCTGCATCTGTTGTATTGTGTGCAGCTGACAAAGCAAAAGAGTACATCGATAAACCAGTCAAAATAATTGCATCTGGGCAGGCCTCAGATTCACTTGCCCTCCATGCACGAAGGGAGATCTGCACGTTAGATTCAACGGTTCATGCTTCCAAGATGGCCTATAAACAGGCGAACTTATCACCAAAAGACATTGAAGTAGCAGAGGTACATGATTGTTTCACGATTGCAGAAATATGTGCAATTGAAGATCTTGGCTTTGTAAAAAAAGGAGA
>JAGLML010000108.1 GCA_023140035.1 Thermoplasmatales archaeon | reverse complement strand
AATGAAATACCATCTGTTTTTTCGGTTGAAGTTAAGGATGATGGATCGGGACTTAGTGTCAGTTCAGCTAAATATGTTTTAGTATATTCTATTGAGAATAAAACGCACACTGGTACATTTGACGCTAATTGTACTGGAGAAGATGGGACAACAAATGTAGAGACAATCACCGCAAACATTTCAAAATTAGATTTTTATCAGAATATCACTGGATTAACTAGTATAGAAATCTCCATTTATGATCTTGCAGGAAATGAGGCTTCATTACCAATGCCTCTCACTCTTGATACGGATAAACCATGGTCCGACATCATCAATGGGAGTATCAAAGAGAGATATAACTCAGAATATAAACGTGTGGTCGTTAATGCAACAGCAAAAGATAATACAAGCGGTATTCTAAAAGTTGGATTATGGTATAGATACTCGCAAACACCTGATTTTTCAGGCATTTGGACACGATTTGATGATTACATGCAGCCAGATGGAAAACCCCCAGTAAAAGTGTTTCCAGCTACCTGGAATTTTACAATTGAAAAAGGAAAAGATGGGTACTATGAACTTTATACAATTGCAGAGGATAATGCACATAATGTCGAAGACGAAAAAGAAAAAGGCGATGTATCATTCATCTTCGATCCAAACCCACCAACCATGCCCAAATTCACAGATCCATTTTGGTTTAATACCACACCCATTATTTCCATAGAATTCACTGATGACTTTTTGTTAGATACAATTGAATATCGCCCTAACTTTGAAACTGATTGGACTACAATCGATTCTGACATCAACGAAACAATCTATGATTCGCCATGGACGCTTTTACCAAAAGATTGGGACCAGATGGTAGAAGGAGAAGAATACTATTTGTACTTTAGACTAACTGATTCACTGGGCAATATAAATATTATCGAAGATCAAAACGAAGCAATTACAATAATAAAGGATATCTCAAAACCGAAAGTACAACTAGAAATTCCTGATATAGAGGCTGAATGGACCTGGGATGATACATTCAACATTACAGTATATGCAGATGATAGGAACGGTAGCTACATAGAAAAGATAGAATTATGGTACAGATATTCAGAGGACAATATAACCTGGAGCAACTGGACCAAGTATAAAGATGAACTTACAACGGCTCCTTATGTTGATACAGAATGGGAATTCCAAGCAGAAGAAGGGAATGGGTATTACGAGTTTTATATAAGGGCAGAAGATGCTGCAGGCAATGTTGCCGAATCAGAGGTGTTTTCTACGGGAGTAAACATGTTCCCCTTGATTTTTGTGGTTACCATGGTTATTCTTGTAGTGGCGTTGCTGCTACTTACCATAATATTATTTGTACTATGGAGAAAAAAGAAGGAATAACCTTCCCTTATTTTCTTTTATTCAATATATATTGCAGGTCGTAGCGGTATGGCAAACCTTGACTTATTGACAGGATCGTAAATATCTTTATCATCGGCACTATAGATTTTAATTTCACAAGAAAATACTTTTTTAAGATAATCTCTCGCATTTTCTAGAAAGTCCGCTTCTTTGAGGATAACAAGATATCGATTTCTATCACTATCACTCAATTTTTTGATTTCACCAGGAAGCTTGCCAACAAATTGAGAAACTTCCTTGGCAATAGCTTTCTTATTGGGATCAGACATAACATCCTTCATAATAAGACCGATATTCAGTCTGTTTTCAGTAGCCAGTTCTAATGCCTTTCTAAATATTTCTCTCTTCCAAGCTGGTGAAGCATAGATATGTATCTTTTTAGGTGTAATCTTAGTCACTTTTAGAATTTCATTAACATCATCTGTGACTTCCGAAAGAAGGTATTCTCCAACCTCGTCCTTTTCAGAGATTTCTTTTGGATTAAATTTAGGATACGATTCAGTAGAGACAAAGTTGTCATTGTTTCTATGCCATAATTCCTCTGCAAGGTGAGGAGTGACCGGTGTCATTAATGTTATCCATGTGCCAATAAACCGCTCTAGTAGTTTTTTGTTTCCTCCTCCCCTTCTCATGTACCATTGAATATCTTTTTGACATTCAAAGAAAATCTCATTGGATGCAACACGTAAATCAAAGTTTCTAAAGGCATCATCAATTTTTTGTATTCGCCTATTAAGAGTGCTTTTCAACCAGTTATCAAGGTTTTCATTTGCTGCTTCTTCTTTACCAGATAATTGCTGAATGAGCTTCCAGAGATTTGCAATTCTATTTTTGTATTTGATAACTATATCTGAATTCCACTCTACATCGACAAATGGAGACCCAACATGCGCATAATAGAGACGCATCGCATCGACACCATAGGTTGTTGCAGCCTCTAAAATTGGTTCTGCCCCACCTTTGGACTTACTAATTTTTTCTTTTCCTTGTTGTGTAATCCACCAGTGAACAAAAAGGCCTCTCGGTCTTTTTTCTTCTGGCATGATAGCAACATGATTCATCACATACACAGGAAAATGTACAGTTTTATGCTCTTTTCCCCCAAGATTTATGTCAACTGGATACCAATAGTCGAAATCAACTTTTATATCATCCCATATTTCGTTTTTTGCCGCTCCTAAGCCTAAAAAGATATAGTCAAAGAACTTGTCAGTCATTTCTTTTGTCGCAATTTTGCCTTGATTGACATAGTTTGATAATATATAGTAAGCTGGATATAGTGTTGAATCAGATATTGGTTCTATGATCCAGTCTTTTTTAAAGGGGAAAGGTGTTCCCAGCCATGAGCCTTTTCTAATAGCTGCTCTATCATCAAACCAGTCCAATATTTTGGGTATTTCACTCTTATACTCCTGAGGAAATATGTTCATTGTTTCAGTATATTCTTTTGACTTTTGGGTAAGCGCTTCGTCACTATATTTTATAAACCATTGATCTGGAATTTGTTTTATCACAACTTTTTCTTTACATCTGCAGATGACTTCTTCAGAAAATTCTTTCATGGTTGCTGCTAAATTTTTAGAGATAAGATCGTTTTTTACTGCATCTTTTATCTCAGATATTTGCACACCAGAATACTTACCACAGTTATCATTAAGAACTCCTGTATGAAACTCTTTTTTGTAGACAATGTCTGTTGCTTCATCAAGTTTTTCTGTTTCTGTTTGACTGATAATGTTCAGTTGATCACATGCTTCTTTTGCAGGATTGTCTCCAAAGCCTTTTACATCAATTATTTTTATAGGCTGTATTTCTTTCTTAGACTCTACAAGGGCTATCCAATCATAAGGTGCATGAGCTGGAACAGACATTACAATTCCCGTGGCAATTGTAGGGTCTGCAAAGACTCCAGAGAGAATTGGAACTTCTCTATCTATTTCTGGAACAACACACGTTTTACCTATCAGTTCTTTACCAGGTACCTTCTCTCGCAGTAATTCTACAGTTTCAAATTGATAGATTAATTTTTCAATGCATTCTTTGGAGCATATCCATAATTCATTGTTTATCTTGACTTTTTGATATTCAATATCTGGATGTACCCACATGTTAGTGACACCAAAAATTGTTTCGGGTCTCAATGTTGCTGCTGGAAGGATTGTACCGTCTTTTAGTCTAAACTTGATAATGGTGAAATCTAAAATTTCTGCAGAACCACCCTTGGAAACATCGGTTTCTGATTTATCCACTGCTACTGGTCCACAGTTAGGACAAAATGGAGCGAAGTGAGGTTTTTGAACCAAAAGATTTTTTTCATTTAGTTTATGAAACTGCCATTCAATAAACCTCTTGTAGCCTTCAGAGATAGTATTCATTAAACGCGTATAATCTATGAGAAAACCAAATTTTTTCCAATAGTCGCTGACATATACTCCGCTAAAATAGTTTACGACTTCTTTTGGATCTGCTAACTTTTTAATAAAGTCATCAGTGCATCCATTTTTTTTCAACAATTCGATCGTTTCTTCATCATTTCGTTCTATTTTTTTTGCAAAACCGACCGAGGGAATACCTGATGCGTGGAATCCTGCTGGAAATAATACATCATATCCAGTCATTCGTTTATATCTCGCGATAATATCACAGTAGGTAAAACCTCTCATATGACCAACGTGAAGATAACCGGAGACCCCGGGGTAAGCAAAGTGTATGAAGAATTTCTTTTGTTTTTTTCTAGAAGCAATATTGATTTCCGCATCAAACCATTTTTGTTGCCATT
>JAGLML010000107.1 GCA_023140035.1 Thermoplasmatales archaeon | reverse complement strand
CCATTGCAGCTTCCAGCTGCTGGCAAACAGGAAAGTACATATTGTTCAGAGAGGTACGGGTTTAATCTTGCACATCCCTCTCTAATAGTTATAATACTTTCAAGTGCACCCATTCCAGCGAAAACCCAACAACTACCACAATTGCCTTGATCTTTTGCAGGTGTAGTCCAATCCTCCCCTATATAATCCAGCCAACTGAAATAATCAGGTGTGTCTATAACTGTTGGTTTCGAAGAGGCATCTTTTAAATCTAAAGATTCATTCGGTTCAGTCATTAAATTAAATCTAGGACCAATTATGTTATCTGCGTCACATCCACAATCATCGTCGACAGTGATTTTTTTCCATACTTGACTACTATCTTCTTTTATATTTCCAACTACTGGTAAAACAGTACCCCCTATCAATAGCAGAAAAAAGCAGATTCCAATTATTTTCTTTTTCATTTTTTGCCTCCTTCCCCCAAATAATAAAATTTGATAAAATTGATATATATTACTTAGATTTAAATGTTTCCTACCTAGATTTTATTGTAACATCTGTAACAAAACCAAGAATGCAATAAAATTGTATGAGCGATTGCTGATTTTATATTGATTTACATCTACGCTGTATTTTTTATGGGTAAATACTGCAAATTTTAATTTTATAAAAAATTAGGTAATATTTATATATTATTAAGAATATATATAATTATAGGTGAAAAAACCTTGGGGGAAAAACAAGCCAATAAATTATTGAAAGATGCAATATACTGGCATTTGGTAGGTAAAGGATATTCAGAATATAAAGCAAAAGTAGAAGCAGATAGGGTGATGGCAAAAAGAAGATTTTTAAAAGGAGATATAATCTAATCTTCTTTTGAGCTGATTTTTAAACATGGGTATTAGGATACGATTGATATTAAAAAATTACTGTATTGAGGTGAGGAGATCTGGAAGGAGTTAGGAGAGATGGAAGGAAAAGGAATTAAAATTGGTTCCAGATCCTCACATGCTATACTTTGTTATAAATAGTATATAAAACTTTTGTTTAAATTTGTCAAATTGTAAAAATAACAAAGTTCACTACACTCTACAAATTTTTACAGAGTTCAAACGCCTTTTCCACGGCCTCCTCTGCAGAGTTTGCAATGTGATATGTAGGCTCTTTATCTTGCATTAGATTTCCGCTAATAATTTCATCAACACTTCCTCCAGTATCCCTTATGAGTATCAATGGTTTTTCAAATATCATAGCAAAAGATATTTCATTTAATGTTCCCCACCTACCACCAATTGCAATAACTGCGTCACCTGAACTGACAACCAAAAAATTTCTCTTATGTCCAATACCTGTAGGAAGAGCAATATCCACAAATTCATTAGCTTCATCTTTAGATTCTGGTAAAATTCCAATGGTTATACCATTCTCATCTTTAGCACCTTTGCAAGCAGCCTTCATCACACCTCCTCGGCCGCCACAAACAAGAACGCCTTTACTTTTGGCAATAAGTCTTCCGACAGTTTCAGCAGTTTCTAACGCATAGCTCGTTAAATCGATGTCGTCTCCATCACTCCCACAAACTGAAATAAGAGTCTTCATGAAACCACTTAATATTTAATTGCTTTTAAATGTTTGCCAACAACGTTATATAGTATAAATTTAATGAAGGTGCTAGTGATTAATTTGACACGAAAAGAAATCCCAAAATATGAAATCATTGAGAAATTTCTCAAACGAATTACCAAGTCAAACAAAACACGTATGGCTTACAGATCGCATTTAATGTATTTCTTTAAGACTATCGATGTAGACAATCCAAACAATTATCTTAAATCCAAACGAAATTATGTAAAAGACATATGGGATCTAGCTTACTCAATCGAAAACAGGCCAACAAAGACACAGTCAGCTATAATCTCCTGTGTTAAAAAATTTTTAACTAGAAACGGTGTAGAGATAAAAGAAATGGAATGGGAGGACATTAGAACTAGAAGTAATCTTGGGAGAGCACGGGCTATAACTGAAAAAGTAATCCCAACTGCAAATCAATTAAAACAGATTTTACAACATGGGAATCTAAAATCAAAGACACTTTTTATCTTTATGGCTGCAAATGGATGCAGAATTGAAGAAACACTACTACTTACTTGGGATAACATCGACCTGGAGACAAGACGTGTGCATTTACCTGCATCGATAACAAAGAAAAGAGTTTGGGAGAGAGATACCTTTTTTACTGTTGAAGCAAAAGAATATCTTGAAGCATGGAAGAAAGAACGTGATGCTTATATCACTCATGGGTTTAAGAAATCCAGATTTGTAAGAAATCAACTAGCAAAACAGGGATATGAGTTTAAAAAGAAAGGTAGAACATGGGAAATCCTAAAAGATGGGAAAGAAGTGCCAATAGAAGAAATGATTAAACTGGAAAAAAGGATATTTCCCTTTTCGGTTGATAATGCTTCAAAGACTTGGAATGGTTTATTAGAGAAAGCAGGTGCACCTTTTAATGATAAAGACAATAATCAGAAATTGAAATATCCCAGATACAAATATCATATCCATACAATTCGAGGGTTCTGGTTCACATCTTTTGCAAATACAGAAGCAAATCAAAACCATATCAATAAAATAGGTGCTCATGAGTCGGAGTTGAAAGCAGCATACACTGATTTTCCCATTAATAAACTGAAAGAAACGTATGATAAATATTGTGGATGCGTATCTATTTTTGAATCACAACCTGATCTTACAGGTGTGCATGAGGAACTTAAAAATAAAGAGGTCCAGATATCCACCATGCAACAAGAAATACACAACCTAAGGAATCAAATATCCGGATTTCAAAACGTGTTAGAAGATCCAGAGTTCAGAAATAAACTAAATGAAATGCTAGCTTTGACTTGGGAGAAATACATGAAGATGAAAGAGAAGAAAAAGCCTTAGCTTTAACTATAACGTCCCATTGTCTTTTATCATACTGTCGAACTCAGAATGTCTTGATAATAATAACTGAATCGTTTTTCTCCTACCTATGATAAGATTTTTAAGCTGTTGGTTTTGAATTGTTTTGGGTTTAATAACTCCTAAAATTACAAAAGGGAGAAACGTTCGCATTATATCAGTAAAAAGAGAAAGATAATTCTGAAGTTTAGGAGAGATATATATTAATTTATTAATCAAACTATTAGGTAATGCCATCCATCTACTGTAGAACAAAGTTTCATTGGGGATATTTGAATATTTTTCTATCTGTTTGTTTTGAAGAAGTCTTGGGAGACATAACTTGGATATTTGTTTATTACTCTCTTTGATAGTTGGTATTAAAATATTAAAATCTTGGTCTATTTGTTTTGATATAGCATTTTCTTTTCCACTCCATACTTTTAAAAATTTCTTTTGACTTTCGTATGGCTCAAATATTGGTTCTTGAGGATTACATAATATATTTTTAATGACAAAATTTCCAAAAATAAAATTGCCGATGTACTCTTCAACTATGATATTAAAAGCATTTATTTCATTGAAAAAATCCATGTATGCATTAAGAAAAACCATCTTGACAGTTGCAATGATTATGCTTAATATCCATATTTGATTCATATATTCCCTCATAGGAGGTAAGGGGGGAGAAACGGAATGTAGCTTGTTAGGAAGCTCTTGCTGATTTCTCCCCCATTTTGTGTTTCATATGTATTATCTCAGCAAGTCTGATAAGAAGGGGGAGGGGAGATGAAAGCATACCTTTTTATTTACCTACCCCCTTCTCTTCTTGGAGCTGATGAAATTGGTAAGTCTTAACTTTCTTCAGGTTCGACTACAACATAGACTTTTTTACCGATTAACTCAAAGGGTAATGTGATTTTTCCGGCTCTGTCGTTACATTTGTGTACCTTTCTTTCGTAGACCTGGCTGAATTTAATCTCTTGTAATATCAATCGGCCTTTGGTTTTATTCACTGTCATATATGCCCTTATCCTATGCTGTAGTCTAATTGTAGTCTACATGTCATCTACATTATAAATATTTTTTGGTTAAGGAGAAGATAAGAAGACATTGAAAACAAAAAAATCTAGTGTGATAGAACATAGGTTTTCGATGTAAACACTAGGGTAACAGGGTAAAAGTAGGGAAGTAAAGGTTTTAAAAAGAATTGGATGTTTCGGAATAGTAATTCAGAGGAAAAGAAATATGTCTAGAAGCAGTAAAAAACAAATCAATGAA
>JAGLML010000106.1 GCA_023140035.1 Thermoplasmatales archaeon | reverse complement strand
CATATTTGCTGAAATCTAGAAATCAAAAGGAGGTGTAAAAACGGACAACAAAGTCGATGTAGAAAGTATAGACAAAAGGATGCGAGAACAAGGCTGGAAATTTTTAGGAGCAATACTACATTACGAAAAAGCTTGGAAAAATCAAGCATCCATATACGAAAAGGATGGTAAATACGTGGTATCAGGGCTTGATTCAAGTGAAGAAGCAGAAGTGCATGAACCAATTTCTGAAAAAGAAGCTAAAAAACGACTGTATGATAGTTTAGAAGAAATAAGAAAATTAATTTTTGGAATATCAAAATAGGCTCTATTCTGAGTTTAAGTAAAGTTAACAGTAGTCTATACAAACCTGATAGTTTCTAAATTCATTGGAGCTGTAGTATTCAAGTTACATCTTTTATGAATTGTAGAGGATATGTCTAAACATTTTGATTCTTCTCCATGGCCAAAGATAATTCTTTCTGGACGTGGTGACATATTGTTTATGAATCCTATAAGCTGCCTGCGATCGCTATGTCCTGAGAACCCATCACAGGTTTCTACATTCATTTTCATCTCAAGATTGACAATGTCTCCAGATATATTCATTGGAATTGATTTTGATCCTCTTTGAACTTTTCTTCCCATCGTTCCTTCTGCCTGATATCCAACAAATACAATCGTGTTTTTGATATCCTGAGCCCATGACTTGAAATACTCCATGACAGGACCACCGTTCATCATGCCACTTGTTGCAAGGACAACACATGGATCACTATCTGCGATTATCTTTTCTCTCATTTCTACGCTATCTACTCTTTTGAAAATATCGGATAACAAAGGATTTTCTCCCTTCTGGAATATCTGACTTCTCAGTCTGTTATTAAGATACTCAGGATAAGCAGTGTGTATCGCAGTTGCTTCCCAAATCATACCGTCGAGATAGACAGGAATTTCTGGGACCTCCTTGTTTCTAACAATATTCTCAATAACAATCATTACTTCTTGACTTCTGCCAACTGCAAAAACGGGGATAAGGACCTTTCCTTTCTTTTTCATTGATTGGCGGATGATATCTTTAAGACGTTCGGTAGCCTCCCTTCTACTTGGCTGATAGTCATCTTTGCCACCATATGTTGATTCTACAACTAACGCCTCTATACGTGGATAATGATTAACTGCAGGATTAAAGAGCCAGGTTCTCTCGTACTTAATATCACCAGAAAATGCTATGTTATACAAGCCCTCACCAACATGAAAGTGGCAGATGGATGAACCAAGAATATGACCTGCATTGTGGAAAGTAAGTCTAATATCTGGAGTAATGTCTGTTGTATCGCCATAGCCCATAGTTATACAATGTTTAATCACATTGCGTATATTTTCTGAAGAATAAGGAACCTTTTTTGCATCCGCGGCAGCAACCTTAAGATAATCCATTTGAAGGAGGGTCATCATGTCCCTAGTTGGAGACGTACAATACACGGGACCTTCATAGCCGTATTTATATAATAATGGTACCAAGCCACTGTGGTCAAGATGTGCATGGGTTATGACAACAGCATCGATTGTTTCTAGGGGTAAAACTTCAGGCAAATGAATATATGGTGAATTATTATTGTCTGAAGATACATCAATACCACAGTCAATCATAACCTTACTATCTTGAGTGTGAAGCAGTGTGCATGATCGCCCCACCTGTCTATATCCACCCAAGGAGGTCATTCTTACAAATTTTTCCCCTTCAGATACTCCTCGGTGAAGTTTTCTACCAATCTTTCGTAGTATCTCTTTTCTTTCATCACTCATTGATCTTAGATAACCACGGATCTCCTTGACTGTTTTCGATTGAATTGGTGGTGCTCTGATTATACTAGGTGTCCAATTAATTGTTTTTCTTATTTCATTGAGAATCAGACCTTCCTTTCCTATAGCAGCTCCAGGTTTCATTGCTTCAATAGTTACTTCACCAACATCGGGTTGAAAGTAAATATTTGTTATCTCTGCGTCTTTTGGAATTATACTCTTAATTTTCTTTTCAGCTATATCGATATCTGTAAGAACAGAAGGATCTGGCCGAACAACTATACGCTTTTGTAATGTCTTTGCAAGATTTTTTACTATATCTCTATTAGTTGCAAATTTGTCAGGTGTCTTTGTATAAATAACTAGTAATGCCCCTTCAAATTCTACATCAGATATGTCAATACTTACGGGTACTACTCCTCGAATTTTTCCTTTAATCTCCCGTAAAACATCGTCTACTGTCATTTTTTTACCTTATAAAACACTTATTAAGCCTTATAATAATTTAAGATAATCAATCAATATTATAAACAAACAAGATTTATTTTCCAAATTTTTCCAAACGTGTTTTTATTTCACCTTCTGAAATCATTTTAAATTCTTTCTCATTGATAACAGCAATATCAATTCCATTTCCTGAAGCTGAGTCCCTTCCCATGGCAGCAGATATAGCTCTAGTAGCAATATCAATGCCTTCATCAACTGTTAAATCATCTTTGTATTGGTCCTCTAAAACACCAAAGACATACGGTGAACCAGATCCTCCTGCAGTATATTTATCGGGTATTGCCCCACCAGCAGCATCTAACGAATAAACGTGCCCGCCTTCAGAATCCCAGCCACCTAGGATCAACTGTACGTAATAAGGGGCAAATTTCCTCTGATTCAATATGTTAGACATCAATGTTACTGCACTTTTTACGGGTATCTTTTTATCTCGTTTCAGCCTGTACAAGTTTGTCTCTGCACTAAGATAACGGGAGAGAACTTGTAAATCCCCAACTAATCCAGCTGTCGCTAGTGCTAAGTGCGCATCGATTTTATAAAGCTTCTTTGTAGCTTTATGGGCGATAAGGGTACCCATTGTTGCTCTACGTTCAGTTGCAATTATCACGCCGTCTTTACACACCATACCCATGATTGTGGTACCAGTCTTCTTTAACTCTTCTGTCATAATTATTACTCCCATAAAATCTGGAAAAATACTAGCTAATGAATCTCACATCTTTTATTTATACTTTTTGTAGGGTTTAAAATAGGGGTGTTCTCTTTTACTTATCCTTCAGATATGATTAGATTATATCTAATTTTTTACCAAGTTTCTCGAATTTTTCCAATGCAAAGTCAAGATCTTTCTTTGTTAATCCCGCATTCATCATTGTTCGAATTCTTGCTTTATCTCGAGCGACCATCGGGAATACTATCGGTAGTGCAAACACGCCTTCATCGAACAAGAGATTGCTAAGCTCTTTGGCTTTACTGGATTCTCCAACAATTACAGGTGTGATAGGTGTTTCACTGAAGCCAGTATCAAATCCCATTGAGTTTAATTCTTTTTTGAAATACTTGGTATTATTCCATAAATTCTTAACATGTTCTGGTTCTGTTTCAAGCACATCAATTGCTGTAAGCTGTGCACCTGCCACAGCGGGTGGATGTGAACCGCTGAGAAGCCATGTTCGTGATTTATTATAGGCATAATTAACAAGGTCCTGACTTCCAGCAATAAGACCACCGACTACGCCATAGGCTTTACTAAAAGTTCCCATTTCAACATCGATCTGTCCCTCAATGCCAAAATGTGCTCCGATTCCTCGTCCATCTGGACCAATTACTCCCTCCCCGTGAGCATCATCAACATAGGTCATCGCACCGTACTCATTCCCAAGCTTGACAATTTTATCCATAGGAGCAATATCGCCATCCATACTGAAGACACCGTCAGTTATTATGAGAATTCTATTATACTTTTTATCAGCATCTTTCAATACCTTCTCAAGTTCACCCATGTCACGATGTTTATAGATAGCTCGATCGGTCTTTGTTAACCTCACACCATCAATAATACTACCATGATTTAATTCATCGCTGATGATAATATCTCCTTTACCTGCCAACCGAGGGATGAGACCTGCATTTGCTGCAAAACCAGTTTGATAAATGAGAGAAGATTCAGTTCTTTTGAATTTTGCAAGTCTCTTCTCTACCTCCATATGAAGCTTCATTGTCCCTGCGATTGCTCTTACCGATCCAGAACCAGCACCGAATTTTTTTGCAGCTTCAATTGCCTCCCGTATGAGGCGAGGATGATTACTCAGGTTTAGGTAATTATTAGAACACAACATGATGACTTCTTTGCCGTCAACCACGGAATGAGGTGTCGAACCTGTTTCTAAGATATGGAGTTTCCAATCAAGGCTTTTCTT
>JAGLML010000105.1 GCA_023140035.1 Thermoplasmatales archaeon | reverse complement strand
AATATTCAAGTGACAATGATTGTGTTTAAGAATGATGAGTATCTAGACGAAACGGTAATGGCACGTATGGCCGCTAACAATGCACCTTATGTTCCCGGTGATCCATTTCCACCCAATGGAGCTAATGATGTAGATCTAGGTATTGATTTGAGTTGGATTGGTGGAGATCCTGATGGGGATCCGGTTACATATGATGTGTATTTTGATACAATAAACCCTCCTTCCCAAGTAGCATGGAATCAATCTGGGGTAACGTATGATCCCGGTATTTTAAATTTCAATACAACATATTATTGGAAGATCGTTGCCTGGGATGATTTTGGTGCCTCAACAGGAGGACCCATTTGGAGCTTCACCACAACACATCTTGTAGAATTAGAAGTAACGATAACGAGACCAATGAACAAATCATTCTACCTACGAAATATGCGTTTATTGCCCTTGCCTCGTAATATTATAGTATATGGTCCTATTGATATTATTGTGAACACTACTTCATCGGTAGGGATAGAAAGTATAGATTTGAAAATAAATGATAGACTTGTAGAAACATTTACTGAAGAATCATTCAGCTACAGATGGGCGCCGATACTATGTTCCAGATACACAATAAAGGTCATTGCCCATGACGAAAATGGTGGTCAAGCAGAGGATCAAATCATCGTATTCAAATGGAGAGTGCATCCTCTTCTAATACTAGCGGGTGCTCTGATATTACTCAAATTCAGACCTCGGATACTACGACACCTACTGTAGCATTAAAAAGAAAAATTTTTAGAGGAATTTCCACACTCCAATATCATCAACTGCGCTGTTTCCAGCGTTATCATAAGCAACCACTTTTATCGTATAAAAAAAGAGTAGTTCTAGTTTATCCCACATCCAACTGTGGGGTTCTGTAGAATCAGTTGTCTTAAGTACATCGTCGACATAGAATTCTACTCTATCTATTCCAAAAAGACAATCTGGCGCATCTGCCTCTACTTCTATTTTTCCGAGTATCAAGTTAGTGAAGAATGGAAGTTTAAATACGATAATGTCCCTAAAATTAACATACAAAAACCCATTTTCAGGTGTAGTTATGTTAACTATGGGATCACTATGTTCAATCCAGGGTTCAAAAAGAACATAATCAGTGATTTCATCTCCTAGACCATCGGGATTCTCTGTAGGATGAAATGGACCTGTGGGATCTCCCCACCAATTATTTTCTGCGTCTAGGTTATAATAAACATATGTTGTTCCATCCCAATAAGGATCACTTACCGCCCCATGACTGCTATGATGATGAATTTTATTCCGGTTCATGTGAATATTTTCATTAGGCACTATTTGCACTCCTAACATATTATCATGAATATCGTTATATTCTATAATTGCAGAACAGTTTTCAGGAGTAACTTGATAATATCTCCACGTATCTACGATAATCCCAGCTGAGCTCCATGTTGGATTTCCTGTATGATCGTGGTTGTATATTTCGTTATATCTGATTGTAGCATGTGAGGCATATTGTAAATCCTCGACCTCTATCCCATAGGATACGTAGTCTCCATCAGCATCGGTATAAATTTGGCCGATTAACTTATTGTTAACAGCGTTTAAGGTAGTTCCTGTCCTAACGTATATAGCGATTCTTCCATAGTTTAACACAGTACAGTCTTCAACAGATAACGTTGAATTCAAGTGAGCGCGAATACCCAAACTATTCATGTTTCCTTTTTGATTGGGGGAAACAGTGCAATCATTTATCGTTCCAGTAGACTCGGTATAATAAACAGCAAAACTTCGTCCGCTTAAGCCACTTCCCTGAATGTTCAATCCTTTTAGATAAACATTGTCAGAGTTATTTACAAAAACTACACAATTAGCCGTTGATGATGCAGTACTGTCCCAAGCTTGCTGACTTCCAACAACAAGTGGTACCTCATCATCTACTGCTTCAAGTATTATATTATATCTTCCTTCGATTTTGAATACATCATAAATTCCTTCATATACATGAACTGTGCCATCGTCTGAAACATTATCAACTCCATCTTGAATATTATCAAATGCATCATATCCCCAAGTATGTCCACCGTTATACCCACCATCATAATAGTCATCATCGACCCAAACTTCAATAGGACTACTTCCACTTTTACCTTCATTTATTGTTATTAAAATTTTATCGGATTGGATATCGCTCTTGAAATTTTCGGAAGTTACAATAGATGAGAATATAGAAAAGAAAAGTAATATTGCTACAGCGCTAATTAAATATTTACTACACAAATTTCTCTTCATATTTTTTCTCCATTCAACATGTAAATATAAAAGATTTATATAAAAGTTGCGTTAAATATTTTAATGAGAATAATAATTGTTAACTTGATAATAATAAATGAAACAAAAATATTAATTTCTTTTAAATTTATAAAATTTGTTTATTTGAATATCTATATTAACTTAGAATTATATAGTTTTGAGTTACGTTTGTAATATTCAATTTTTAATTCTTATTTCAAATAAATTTGTTACAATCTCTCCAACAATGCACTAACCATCAACGGCAAAAGAACGGTTGCATCTCCTTCAATAGTAACATTATCTGCTTTTTCTGTAATCTTCCCCCAAGATATTGCCTCCCTCGTTTGAGCACCACTCAGACTTCCATCGTATTCTACAGCAGTTGTAACATAAACCACATGATCCAAACCACCCTTGAATTGATTCCACCATATTGTATGATGCTTTGAAATACCTCCACCAACAATTAAAGCCCCAGTTTTCTTGGCATCAAATACAATATCAGAGATTTCTTGCTCATCCTGAAAGAGATCAATTACAACATCCCTGTGCTCCTGATAATACATCCAGAGCTGCGAACCAAACGCTCCATCGGTGATACCTGGAACATATATAGGTATCTGGTTCTTCCAAGCCCAATACAGTATTGAATCTTTGCCATGTTTTTCAAGTCTTTTTCCAAATTCCCAAATAAGATCCTTGGTTGACCATTTTTGTTTTATAGTAAATAACTCTTGTAAAATAGGCTGCATCTTTTCTTCAAGTATTGTACCATAGCACTCAAGAGGAATAAAAATATTGCCGAGACGATTAACCCCTTTTTTATGAAGCTCTCTATCGTCAGCCATAAACGTCCCATGAAAATAATCCTTCCACACCCGAGCCAGATCATGATCAAGGGTTCCTGCAGTGGTAATAACAACATCAAAAAGTTTTCTTTTTAGCAGTTCTTTGATAACCCCACGAGTCCCTGTTGAAACTATACAAGCAGGAAACGACAAAAATTTTACACAATCCTTTTCTTTCACCATCTTTTCAAGGATGTCAACACCAACGGCAACCTTCTTTGCACTAAAACCTCCTGACTCATAAAGCTCTTTTACCAACTCGTTTGAACTCATACCCTTTCTAAGTTTGATATCCTTCACTGCCTTCATATGTCCACCTAGTATATCACTAACGCTCCATAGCCAACACACGATGTACTTGGATACACCTCACATGAATTACCATACTTTAAGAGTTCTGCCTTTGTTGCTCCCAATGTCTTTGCCGCAACAAGCATTGCCGATACAGGACCATAGCCACACATTGTAATATTATTAGCCTGAACTGTTTTAACAAGACCCTCTGGATCCATCTCTAAAATCTTAGGAATAGCAAGCTTATCTTGTTTATCAGCATATTCCTCTACTTTCATTCCAGAGGGAGGCATACTCATATAATTAAACCCTGCGTGGGAGAAATCACTACTTGCAATAATTACGATATTCTTTCCAGATTTTTTTATTGCATCTGCCAAAATATTTCCTACTTCAGATGACGTTTCATACTCTTGCATCATCATACAAATTGGTACAAAGTCAAACATTCTATCCTTGGCAACAAACTGTAAAAACGGAAGTTGCACTTCGATGCTATGTTCATATGCATGGGCTGTTTCATCTTCGTCAACAATGCCAGTATGAATCTTCTCAGCAAGTGACACATTAATGGGTACATCACCAAGCGGTGTTTCCCATTTCCCTTCAGTCATTGCTGAAACTCCTGAACCCCTTCCCGAATGGTTTGGACCGAGAACGATAAAGGTATCGGCAAAACCATTTTTTGCAAGTTCAAAATACGAATGAGAAGCGATAGCTCCAGAATAGACAAACCCAGCATGCGGTACAACCATACCCATAATGTTCTTTTCACCCCGACCAATTTCTGGAAGTTCTCCAC
>JAGLML010000104.1 GCA_023140035.1 Thermoplasmatales archaeon | reverse complement strand
TTTTACCAGTAAAAGTGCATTCAAACCCCTTCCCCTGCATTTCATAAGGGGACAAACACAGTTTTTCAAAAATTGGACTTTGTGTGTAGTGATTATTAGCATTTTCAATTAAATGCACGATATTATATTGTATATTTTATAATTTTAGATACGTACCCAATTTTCCTTAATCAATCCCACTCTTCCCATCTGTCCCAACTAGGTTTTATATAGCAGTTTTCTATTATCATTATTATTGTTATCATTATATATTTAGAGATGTGGAAGAGGAGAGGAAATGTGCTATTATTGAACGTGAATCCAAGCGAGAAATTCCCAACATTTATGTTGTGGGATGAATCACATGGACGTTTCTTCAAAACGCTGCAGGCGTTTTCTTCCCTTGGGGAAAAGCCATGCCATTTATGGCGTGGAAGGGGGACTCAAACTCTTTTTAACACAAATGGGGGTGCATCCTGAGTGATACAAACTAGCAAAAAACTCAAAGTGTTGGATAAGAAACGTCTTCTCGAGCAACAGAACAAACAACGAGTGAAATACGGATTGAAACCGCACAAGCGACTTGACATAGAGTTTATAACGATACAAAATGATACCCACTTGCAAACCAACGAAAATGAACGCCAGATAGAAAAAGACTATTTGGAGGGTTATGCATGAACACGGAACTCCTGAAACAACTCCGTGACTATGTTTGCAGTAATCATCAGAGTGAAAATACACGTAGAAACTACATCGACAACCCGATAAGAATGCTTAAACACATCGGTAAACGATACAAAGACATAACCCAAGAAGACCTGAATAAATACATCCAATATTGCTATGAGAAATACAAACGCAATACTCTTTCTCAGCAATTCTGGATACTCAAGGACTTCATACGATGGACAGGGCGAACAGACCTAAGCCTACCGAAAATACAACCTGTGGATAGTGGACACACAGCAATTGACAGCAAAGAGATGGATAAGATATTTGCCGTCATCGAAGACCTGTCACCGATACACCGACTTGTTTTCTATCTTGTATACGATGCGATACGAAGACCGATGGAGATAATGAACATCAAAATCACCGACAGACACGGCGACATCCTGAAATACTACGGCAAAACAGGTAACACAGTGGGGGTGAGGCATTGCCTATTAACCGAACGTTTGCAACAAGCATGGGACGACTATTTAACGGTCAGACCAGAGCCAAAATCCGTTGAAGACAAAAAGGTTTTGTTGCTGAATGACAGAACCGCCTATCGAGGACGGCGGATGCTGACGACAAGCCAAATAACCCACATGTTACGTGAAATCTGTTTGTTTGCAAGTCTTGAAATTCCAGACGGCGAAAAACCAACGGCGTATATGTTCAAGCGGACGACCATCACACAGCAACTTCTCGAAGGTGCAGACATCAAACTCGTGCAATTCCAAGCGGGACATACACGACCTGAAACCACGTTGAAATACCACCGCATAAACGATGAAGATGTGCGGAAATATCTACGTAGACTTGAAGACAAAACGCAGGATGTTCGGAAATTTCCAAACAAAAACAAATAGTTTTTAAATATTGCAGGATTAAGTAATATATAGATATGGCCAAAGTAACGCTTGACAAAGAGACATTCAAAGCACTTGCTTCAGAGACACGATTAGATATTTTAAGGACTCTTGATGGTAAGAAATTAGGTTTAAACGATATCAGCAAGGCTACAAACTTGAACAAGGCAACGTTGCATGAACATTTATCAAAATTAAATCAAGTAGGATTGGTTAAAAAGAAAGAGCGAGAAGGTCATAAGTGGGTCTACTATAAACTTACGTGGAAGGGGGAGAAGTTACTTCACCCTGAGAATACCAAAATTGTTGTGTTGTTTGCTATAACTTTTGTTGCATTGTGGACAGGAGTTATTCAGATGATTTGGTATGTAAAGGGGACAGTAATGAATGTTGGTCAGAATTTTTTTTATGAGAATGAAGCTGCAGGAGATGGTATGAAAGCTGGTGCAAATGAATCAGCCGTTCCAACAATGGACAGCATCCCAGAGAATTCACGATTACTTCTTGATAGTGGCGATGGAGTCGTGAATGTTCTCTATCAAAATCCACTGTTCCTTTACATTGCTCTTGCCTGTTTTATTGTTTTCACAATAGTCTTGTGTGTTGCTATCTGGAGATTATGGGAAAACAAAACACCAAAGCTCTAACTAAAAAATAAACAATGTCATTTTTTTGATATTTTTTGGTTTGTTTTATCTTCTTTAATGTTGATCTCAAAAAAGTCTGATAATGTTTTTTGCATCTACCATCACCCAAATGTCATTATGCGCAAGTACATTATATTCTTTACGATGATTATTTAAAAATTGATTTTTACTGGCGATATTATATGTCCAATAGTAAATTTATATAAAAAATTGGATAAAAATATTAACAAATTGACATTTTTCCGCAAAAGTTATATATAGTATTAATGACAAAATATAACATGATTTAAAATATTAATTTTAAATTTTTGAAGGTGAAAACAGAATGAAGAACAACAAAACAACAAACACAAATGCACTAAAGCTGGTGGAGGTCCGGTAAATAATGCCTGCTATGGCCATGGTCGTTTTTGGTTTTGTAGCAGGGATGTTTGTTATGACTATTGTAAATTTATATAAACATGTTTTAAAAGTCATGAATAAAGAGCTTTAGTATAAACGCATTAAGCTACAAAAATCTGTGTGCCAAGGTAAAAGATTAGTATTAATCGAGACTATGATTATTCGTATGGGGAGGCTTCTTTTAGAAGATCTACATGTGAAATAATCATGCGTCTGCAACAATATCTACCAAGGCCTAAATCGTCCAATATTTTTTCAGGTGTTTCTTTTGGTTTTTCACCTGCATCCACAGCTTTTTTATATTCTTCATATCGTTTTTTATAATCTTCATATAATGGAGCAATGACCTTTCCGCATGTAAAGCATCTTACAGGAATTATCACAAAATCACCTATATGATTTCTGCCTCTTCTTTCTAGCACCTCTGCCAAGAGGCTTTTTTGATTCTTTTATTCTCGAATCATTGACAAGTAAATTTCTATCGTAGCTTAAAAATGATAATTTTAAACTTGCATCGCCTGTGTATTGGACAAGACCCCTAGCAATTGCTGTGCGGACTGCATTTGCCTGGCTCATAAATCCGCCACCGCTCACGCTAGCATTGATATCAATTTTATCTAAATGTTTTTGAGCGATTTTAAGTGGCTCGGTTATCTTCCATCTGGCAATTTCAGGTTCATAAAACTCTACAGGTTTTTTATTGATTCGAACTCTACCTATGCCCTTCGTCACTGTGGCTTTTGCAATAGCCGTTTTTCTTTTACCAGATGTGTTTACAATTTTTTTTGCCACTAAAACTCAGCTCCTAATACCTTTGAAAGTTCTTCTATTGTGATATATTCTACAGGCTGCTTTTCCGCATCTCCGATTTTTTCAAACTTCTTGCCTTCAAACTCTGGAGGTATACCTATATAACATTTTAATTTTTTAAAGGCTACCCTACCATGAGGTGTCTGATAAGGCATCATGCCACGTACTGTTCTCTTTACAAGTCTATCTGGCATTCTTGGAAAGAAGGGACCTTTCCGATAGGTACCAACCTCTCTTTTCTGTTTGTAATGGTTTTTTATAGCAGCTTTCTTACCACTGATTATTGCTTTTTCTGAGTTGACGATTGCGATATTCTCTTCATTGAGTAAGCGCTTGGCAACAGTCGTACACATTCTTCCTAAGATCGCGCCATCTGCATCAATTATGGTTACCATATTATCCCAATATTCTAATGTCTTTTCCTTTTGGATTATTTTTAACTAGATCCTGAATTGATAAGGTTTTGCCACCTGATTTTTTGATTTTTTCTATTGATTTCTCTGAAAATGACCAGGCAGCGATTGAAACCTTTTTTGTTAAATTTCCGGGAGATAGAACCTTTCCGGGTATTAAAGCGGTTTCGTTTTCTCTAATATATTTATTTATCCTATCTAAATTAACTTCAGGCCAATTGCGAGAAGATTTTTCTAGCCGTATTGCTATGTCTTTCCATATTGGTGCTTCATTTTCATATGCTTTTTTCTTTAAGTCCTGAATTAAGGATATCAATATTGGATTTGTTTTTTTCATTTGTTTAGCCATTGGCTGTTTCTCCAGTAATATGGATGGTAGTGAAAGAAAGTGGTATTTATAAGATTTATGGGGGA
>JAGLML010000103.1 GCA_023140035.1 Thermoplasmatales archaeon | reverse complement strand
AGAATGATGAAATAACAATACATATGCAGAGACTTTCGCCTATTGCCATAGCTGGATTTGAAACAATTAGAGGACTTATGGTCCCTCAGAAGGCCGATAGATCAATTCTTATGGCTTTAAAAAAACGATTGGAGGATACTGACCTTCTCCTTGTTTGTACCAATTGTAATCACTCTTGGACTACATCTGTTAGTAGAGCAGATTTACAACCTAAGTGTTCCAAATGTGGTGCAATAAAAATTGCTGTCCTGAGAAGATACAATAGAGATCTGGCTAAATTACTGACGAAAAAAGATCGAACGAAGGAGGAAGATAAAGAAGTAAGAAGACTTCATAAAAATGCAAGCCTTGTTTTAAGTTATAAGAAGTTTGCCATACTTGCCTTAATGGGCCGTGGTATAGGGCCTGATACTGCTGCTCGCATTCTTAGGAGATACAATTGGAGAGAGCTTGAAAAATCTGAAGAATTGGAGATAAAATTTTTACGTGACATTCTCAAAGCAGAGCTAAATTATGCCAGGACGCGTGGTTTTTGGGATAATTAGTTAAATTTTAGGGTTAATTATATATATTCACTTATTATATCAAATAATGGTGGAAGAAAAATGAATAAAAAAATTATTGTAGGTAGTGTTTTAGTTGTTTTCATGCTGATGCTGTTACCATCGACTAGTGCAGTACAAGTAAAAACAGGATTAAACGGAATCACAAAGCTAACTGATTTTAAAGAGATACAAAATATGAATATGGACGAATTGATAGATTTTATAATGGAATTGGTAGAAGGAAATCCAGAAATTCAAGATGAGATCATTCGTCAAGTTGAGGAAATAGAGGACGAAGATATTTTACAAAAAGAATTGGAAGAATTAGCTGACTCTAATCAATCGCTCATCGAAAAAATTTGGCTTCGAGTCTTCAACTATCGTTTGTTTAGGCTGTATATAAGTTTCTGGATACTCATATACTCCCAGTCAAAAATCATTCTATTGAGAACTATTAACTGGGCAATGAAATTACTTCGATGGATTCAGGTAGGAATCATTTTAGGTATAGTTGATCTACCCCAGTATGAACCACCAGAAACACCAGATATTTCGTTTGAAATGGACATAGAAAATAATACATTAACCGTAAGTTATGTCTACCCTGAAGACGTATTGTGGAGTGATATAGATCAGATAGGTTCGGGTACCTGCGATCCATTACCAACAGAAAACGTAACGGTCGGAGACGAGATAACAAATTGTATGGGTATGATTGTTTTACGTTACATACCTACAGATGAAGTACTTGGTGTTTTTGAGTTCGAATAAAAACCCTTTCCTCTCTTTATTTTTTTAACAAAGATTTTTTATCTGTAAATCTTATATGTAAGCCAAATGTCGTTTTACACGGAAATTATCGATCTTATTTTTTCTAAAAAGATTCAAACGAAAGAAGAACTCCATAAAGCTAAGATTAAACTTTGTAAAAAATACAAGATTGATAGGATACCTCCAGATAGTGAAATCTTAGCTCATCTGCCTTCTGATTTTTCTAATGACGAAAACGTTTATTCTCTGTTGAGAAAGAAACCTATGCGTACAATTTCTGGTGTTGCGATTGTTGCTGTTATGACCTCTCCATGGACATGTCCTCACGGAAGATGCGTTCCATGTCCCGGTGGTCCAGAAAATAATACTCCTCAGAGTTACACGGGGTATGAACCTGCTGCTATGAGAGGATCACTCAATGATTTTGATCCCTATTTACAGACCACTAGCAGAACAGATCAACTTGAAGCAATAGGTCATTCTACAGATAAAGTTGATCTTATTTTGATGGGAGGTACTTTTACTTCTAGATTACCAGAATATCAAGAATGGTTCGTAAAACGCTGTTATGACGCTTTAAACAAAGAAGAATCCCCAACATTAGAAATTGCCAAAAAAAAGAATGAAAATGCACCGTTGCGTTGTATAGGACTAACTGTTGAAACAAGGCCTGATTGGTTTCGATTGCGACATGTCGATAATGTCCTTGATTTAGGTGCAACCCGTGTGGAGTTAGGAGTACAGAGCGTTTATGATGATGTTTTATCCAATATGGGGAGAGGTCATACTGTTGTTGATACAATATATGCCACTCGAATTGCAAAAGATTCTGGTTTAAAGGTTTGTTATCACATTATGCCAGGACTTCCTGGTTCTGATGAAAAAAAGGATCTTAAGGCTTTTCGCATGCTCTTCGAGGACGGCAGATTTAAACCTGATATGATCAAAATTTATCCCACTCTCGTGATAAAGGGAACGAAACTTTATGACGTGTGGAAATCTGGAGATTATGAATCGTTAAACACTGAAAAAGCATCAAAACTCATAGCACATATGAAAGAATATGTTCCTGAGTGGGTTCGCATTCAGAGAATACAACGAGACGTCCCTGCACCTATGATTAGTTCAGGTGTTAAAAAAAGCAATCTCAGACAATTTGTTGAAAATGAAATGAAAGATCATGGAAAAACTTGTAGATGTGTTAGGTGTAGAGAAATCGGACATAAATCGTTGAAAAAAAAGATTGATTTCAACGCTTTAGATATCGTATTTACCCGACGTCACTATGAAGCTTGCGATGGTATTGAAGTTTTTCTTTCTCTTGAGGACAAAACACAAGGCGTTATAGTAGGTTATTTAAGATTAAGAGATGTAGTCCTTCCTCACAGGTATGAACTAAAAAAAGAGCCGTGTATGATAATACGTGAGTTGAAAGTTCTGGGAAGAGAACTTTCTATTGGAAAGAGAACAAATGAAGCTTTGCAACACAGAGGATATGGAAAAGAGCTGGTTGAAGAAGCAGAACGCATTTGTTCTGGAGAGTTTGATAAGAAAAGATTGTTTGTACTCAGTGGTGTCGGTGTGAAGGAGTATTATCGTAAGTTAGGTTTTTTTGATGATGGGGTTTATTTAAGTAAATTCTTAAAATAGTAAAGTTTGTTGTTTTTGATTACATATTCAAGATTTTTTATCGAAACTTAATTCAGGATATCACAGAAACTTA
This sequence comes from Thermoplasmatales archaeon, assembly GCA_023140035.1. Classification (GTDB taxonomy): domain Archaea; phylum Thermoplasmatota; class E2; order DHVEG-1; family DHVEG-1; genus JAGLML01. Next base: position 1,426 of record JAGLML010000103.1, on the reverse strand, counting down.
ATTTTTTAAAAAAATAATTAAAATTGGTTAAACTTGTTTAAAAAAGTTGAAGTAATGAGTAAATATTATAGAAATAAAGGAAAGATGAAATGATGGAAGAGAAGATAGAAATAATTGAAAAGTTTATCAAGGCAAAAAATGGAAGAGCAACTTATCGGTCATGGTTGCTTAAGTATTTTGAAATTATTGATGCAGACCTAAATATCTATTTCAGCATGAATAGAAATTATAATGAAGATATTTTGAAGTTCGCTGATGCAATACAGGACTGGGCGCCAGCGACTAGGAAATCATCTATATCTTGCATTAAAAACTTCTTAATGTATAACAACGTTGAGATACAACCCAAGACAAAATATGAATTGAAAGAGAGATGCAAAGGTCCGAGTGCAGTATCACAGGAAAAGATACCTGAGAGAGCGGATTTGAAAGAAATTTTATCGTTTGGAACTGTAAGACACAAGGCTATATTTCTAACAATGGCTAGTAGTGGAATGCGACCAGGTGAAGCTGTAAGCATAACTGTAAATGATATCCATCTTGATGAAACTCCAATTAGGATTGAAATACCATATGACATAACCAAATCAAAAGAATCACGGATAACTTTTATTTCAAGTGAGGCAAAACATTACCTTAAACAGTGGTTAAGAATAAAAGATAGTTACCTTAATAGTGGAAGAAACAAAGCTGACATAAGTGACAAGCGTGTTTTTCCATTCAGTTCTCAAACATTGCGTGAAATGTGGAATGGATTAACTGAAAAAGCAGGCTATGATGATTTAGATGAGCGAAGTGGTCATAATAAGAAGCGGCACAAGATGACACCACATAAATTAAGAAAGTTCTTTAAAACTTCGTTAAGTAATGCAAGCGTACCATTTGAGGTAGTAGAAGCATTAATGGGGCATGAGGAGGGCATGAGTGCAGTTTACAGGAGGTATTCTCCTGACCAGTTAAAACAATGGTATCTTAAAGGAGAGCCAAACTTATTGATATTTGAAATGCCTCAAAATCAAGAAATGATAGATGACATGCGAAACCGCCTGGATACGTTAACCAAAGAATTTGAAAAATTTAGAGAATTTGAACAACATGTTGCATCAACCGAGCTAAGAGATGCAAATGGTGATGTAGTATTGGATGATGAATTAAACCCGGTAATGGTTACAGGGCATATTCCACAAGACGCTGTTAGAATTGCATATGAACAAGAGCAAGAAAGAAAGTTCAAAAAATTGGTAGAAGTCTTGGGAGATGAAGAACTGGCAAAAGTTGTATGGGGATTAAAACCTGGTTGCAAGCAAGTAAAACCAAAACAATCCTAACCCTACCCTTTGATTCTTTTTATTATTTCGGCTGGCGATAGTGCGTGTTCTGTAGCGTAGCGTAAGACCCGCAGATGAAGAAGCCGTCTAGCTTTTTC
>JAGLML010000102.1 GCA_023140035.1 Thermoplasmatales archaeon | reverse complement strand
TTGCTGAGAACTTCGGGCCCCTTTATTGAGATAAAGTTTGCTTTTGATTCATTGGCAACAGCTTTTGCAAGTAATGTTTTCCCCGTTCCAGGTGCCCCATACAACAAAATCCCTCTAGGTGCTTTTATTCCCATGCGTTTAAAAACTTCGGGTTGCGTGAGGGGCCATTCTACTGATTCTCTAAGATTCTGTTTTATTTCCTCTAATCCGCCAACATCATTCCAAGTTATTTTTGGAATTTCGATGAAGAATTCCCTAAGGGCAGAGGGCTCAATTCCACGGTGTGCATTTTTAAAATCGGACATTGTAACTTCCATTTTTTCTAGCAACTCAGGAGGGATTGGCTTTTCCAAATTTATCTCTGGCAAATATCTTCTTAGTGTATTCATGGCCGCCTCTCTTGCAAGAGCCGCAAGGTCGGCACCAACAAAACCGTATGTTATATCTGCAGTTTCATCTAGAATAATTTCCTTGGCGACCCTTTTTATAAACTCTCCAGAGTTTTCTTTTATTGACTTCAGCCTTTCATCAATCTGTTGTTCTACTCTTATTCCAGGTTTCGAATCCTCAGCATTATAAGGTAGCAAATTGATAATTTCATCAGTAAGTAGCTTTACTAATTCTTCATAAAATTTGGCAGGTAACTCGGCCTCGAATTTACTAAATATGACTTTTAGATAATCCCCAATAGCAGCTTTTTTATTTTTATTTTTTTGCTTTGACAAGTTTCTTATGAGATCAGATACCTGGATCTTTTTGATGCATTGTTTTATTGTGTCTTTTATATTCCCCATGTCTATTTTTTGCCCTACATAAAACTCATCTATGTCGGAATTAATGGGCATGCCTCTCGTATGAATTTGTAAAATTTCCTTCCTGCCGTCTCTATCTGGAACATCTATTCTAATTTCTCTATCAAATCTTCCTGGTCTCCTTAATGCAGGATCTAAGATATCAGGTATATTCGTAGCACCGATAACTATCAATTTTCCCCTGCCCTTTAGTCCGTCCATCAATGTTAGAAGCTGTGATACAACACGTCGTTCAACTTCTCCGTGTACTTCACTCCTTTTTGGGGCTATTGCATCGATCTCATCTAGGAATACTATTGATGGCGCATTTTTCTGCGCCTCCTCAAAGATTTTCCTAAGATTCTCTTCACTTTGTCCATAAAACTTACTCATGATTTCTGGGCCATTGATGGTGTAGAAATTTGCTCCAGATTCATTGGCAACAGCTTTTGCAATGAGGGTCTTTCCCGTTCCGGGTGGACCATGAAGCAAAACACCTTTAGGTGGATCAATACCAAGCCGATTAAAAACTTCGGGATGCTTTAGAGGAAGTTGAATTATCTCCTTAACTTTTTCCAGTTCATTATGAAGGCCGCCAATATCTTCATAGCTAACCCTTGGACCTTCTTCTTCTGCGATTTTTGCGCCTTCTTCTTTGACACGAAGCATAGTCCTTTCATCTATTGAGACAATCCCATGAGGGCTGGTGTCAACGATTACAAAAGGAAGCGCATTTCCAAAAAAAGCGATACCAGGTATAGTAATTTCATCACCTTTGGTTATGGGGCGTCTTAACAGATTCTTTCTAATTATGGTGTCTATCCCCATTCCAAATTCAATTCGTTGTCCTTCGGGCATTAGAGGAGCTAAAACAACTTCTCTTGCCTCTTTCACCTCTGCTCGTCTTATTTTTACCCGATCCCCCAAACCCGTTCCAGCGTTTTTCCTCGTCAAGTTATCAATACGAATTATTTTTTTACCCTCGTCTGATGGATGGGCCCTCCAAACAGATGCAGCAGTTGGTTTTGTACCTTCAATTTCTATAATATCTCCAATAGATAAGTCAAGATCAATGCGCGTTTGATGGTCGATACGGGCTCTGCCGTATCCAACATCTTGTTGAAAAGCTTCAGAGACTTTTAGAACGATATTTTGTTGCATCTTTACGCTCCCACCGATATTAATTAAGTTTGGCAGAAGAATAAACGCATTATAAATTTTTCTACAAGTTCAGTAGTTCCGAAAGTAACCTATAAAATCACAAAATCGACCCTAAATACATTTTTCAGACTTAATGTTCATTGAAAGTTAAAGCAGAATTGACAAAAAATGAGTAGAAAAAACAATCAAAATATGAATCTAAACCTTTTTCACTTATCCACATAAGAAAACCTGATCGCATATTTGTTAATGATGTTCCAAATTCTCCACTTTCTGTTCTACATCCATTTGTATCACAATACCATGCTAGTTTTTCGATAAATTCATTGCCAAACTCAGAATTTTCTTGATCCCAAGGCGTTACAAGATCATTGACATTATTATAATTATGATCATCTGTAGAAGGCCCTGGGTCAGGATTACTTGGAGCATTATAATCTTGAACCATTGAAAAGGTATCTGCCCCATCACCAACAGTACCCTGAGGATTTGAATACATTGAATCTAAATACCATATGATATTTGCAAGTGATGTTGGTCCACAAAATGAAAAACCATGATACCATGGATCTTTCCAGTTATCCTGCTTTTGATCAAAATCAGGCATACCATTTAAAGCATAATTTTCAAATGATGGATAATAAAACCAGTCATTATTTTCTTCAACATTATTTACATTATTATTTATCGTTTTCTTTTCTTGTATTGCAGAAACAACAGTATGACCTAATGTAAAACAGACCACCAATAGTATTGCAATTATTTTCTTCATATTTTTTCCTCCTTCTATTTAATAGAACTTTTTAATATATATAAATCTATTTCACATAAAATTGTACATTTTAGAAATTTAATACTTAAAAATGCTTTATTGTACAAAGCCCCTTTGTAAATAGATTCTTCTAGCCTAAAACCAAATTGGCAGTAATATTATTGGGCTGATTTCAATTGCACATTAGAATAAGGAATTAAAAAAGGAAAGAAGAGAGAATCTCCCTCTAATTTTAATTTAAATTCCACTATCAGGGTTAACTTTTATGAAAAATAAAAAGACAACCCCATCCTGCGATTGTATATCTGAGGCCCCCTCAGCACATAGTGCAATGACTTTCACCGTTATTTTCCCGAAACCGACGATAAATTTCGAGCTCACAGTTTCCTCTCCACCTATAGAGATACTAGCTATTTGACCTGAATTTTCTCCGTTAAATAATAATAAACCACCATCAAGAGAAATGCTCCAGTCAACACCAGTCGCTTCAAGAGTGCCTATGTTTTTAATAACCGCACTTATCTTACCAAACCCACCCTTAATCTCTCCAATCTCAAGGTAAGGCTGAGCAGGAGCCTCTATAGTTACCAACAAAGAATCCGACCATTCGCTGTCTAAACCATACTCATCTCGTGCTTTCACTTTAATCTCAAAGGTACCTGGTTGCTCCCAAATATGACTTAACGAGGCATTATCCCCAGATTCTAACCAATCAGTCCAACTAACAGTATCATCATCCCAGTCAAAGCAATATTTTATTAAATCGCCATTAGGATCTGTAGTTGAGGTTGTATAGGTATATTCTACTCCAATTTCTCCAGAGGTAGGACCATCAGGTGTATCAGGTTTATTTGGTTTATCAGATATTTTTTCAATACGAAGAGATGGATCAATAAATGGCTGCCATTCTTCCACGGTTTTATAATCAAGTTCAAAGCTTAGTCCGTAGTCATTGATATAACTGTTTATTGCCTGAGTCCATAACTCGCCAGTAGTTTTAGCGTTTTGATTCTTATAGCCTCTAAAAGCACTGAGTTCCATTCCTCCAGTAAGGCCCGCATCACAATAGATACCAACATAACCCCATCCTAATGCTGAGTTTCCATAGGCAGCAATTCCTCCACCATTGGGATTTTTTAAGAATGACCATCCAAAACAAATACTACCTGAAAATTTGTTATTGGAGCATCCACCAATAATCACAATAGGGAGCATTTCCCCATTTACAAGACTCTCAACCCTATTGTAGCGGTATCCCACTGGAGAAGGTATCCATGTGTTAAAATCGTTATGTGGATGTGTCGCCCAAGATTCTTCGTTTCCGTGTCCTGTCATATATACGAAACCTGCTCCATCTTCAATTGCATTGTCGATATTTACTGCATTATATAATTTACCATTTGACGCCCAGATCTCATCAGGAGTAAAACCATTCATAATATCAATTGCCTCCTGATTAAGGTATTCACCCTCATCTAAATCCCAGTCATCTGGAAATGTATCGCCACCGCATACCACAAAATTTGAAAACCATGGTTCCATATATGCCCCTGTTGACTCATAAGTAATAATCTTGTTTACAACAACCCTAACTTCATTGGTGTTCCTACAGTTGAGCCTGCCCAAACGGACATCAGGGTAAAGATCTACCTGATCTGTTCTTCCCTGATAATTATATTCTCCAAATATGTTATTGTCATTTGAATCCCAACTACAAAAAACACCATATGCATCGTAGATGTCAGCGT
>JAGLML010000101.1 GCA_023140035.1 Thermoplasmatales archaeon | reverse complement strand
AATCGTGTTCCTGAACAGCCATTTTTTATCAATGGTATGTTTTGTGTAGCTATATTGAATTGCTCTAAAATTTTTGTTGCAAGGCCTATTTCTTCAGTACATGCTACTCCAACAACACCTTCGTACGAATTTTTCTGAAAGATCTTTTTGACACAAGAACCACCTGGCAATACATATACATCGTAGTTTCCTTTTTTTGCAAGTAGTGTAGCCTTATGTACCTGACAATCTTTCGAACAATGCCTGCAGAGATATGATGCGGTCTCGGAATCAAAATCTGCCTTGCATCTTGAGTCCATGTATTTTCTGCAACAATGGGGAAGAAATAACACTCTTTTGTTTGTCTCTAGAAAATGCTTTTTATGAAGACTATTTTTTATGTTTGCGTTAATAAGATCTTCTATGACAGTTATTGAGTCACAAACGGGCAATCCCGTAATTTTATCTATATTGAATTTTTTTACCAGATTTTTTGCCATATTTCCTGTCTTTTTAGTGATTTTTCCATTCTCTGAAAACTCTGCAATTTCTTTAAACAATGCTTGTGACAATTTCGATAAATCAAATGTAAAAGTATAACTCATTATATCACTTTTAGACTACATGGCATCATTCCAAATTATAAAAATGTTGCTATACAATAAAACTTAGATGCTAATTAATGTATATCACCTTTTGCCATTAAACCGTGCTAATCATTGACCGCTCATAGTATACAAAGGTAACGTTTTTGAGGATTTTTCATTAAAAATTAAAAATATCAATTCCATTAATTAAACGATAATTTATGATACCTGTTCATGTCCCCTCTAAACAATTTTTGTATGTTTTTAGCATATTCTTTAGAGAGCATGCTATGGTAACTGGACCTACGCCGCCAGGTACTGGCGTAATTCTCCCTGCTTTTTCTTTTACTTCGTTAAAATCAACATCTCCACAGATCCCTTCATTAGTTTTTACGATTCCAACATCAATTACAAATGCATTTTCTTTTACATGATCTTTAGTTATTAACTTTGGTATCCCTGCTGCAGTAATAAGGATATCAGCTTTTGAAGTATACTGTTTTATTTCTTTTGTAAAAACATGACATACAGCCACTGTAGCATTTCTGTTAAGAAGAAGAGCAGCTAACGGTTTTCCCACAATATTGCTATGATTAACAATAACTACGTCTTCTCCTTTGAGATCCACGTTTTCATGTTCTAATATCGTTAATACAGAAAGTGGCGTGCAAGGGATAACATGTTCATTGCCTAACAGCGTTCTACCCATGCTATATGGGTTAAACCCTTCGACATCTTTTTTAGGATGTATGATGCTCATAAGTTTGTCTTGGGAGATATGGTTAGGAACTGGATATTGAATTAAAATTCCATGAATATTAACATCGCTGTTCAGTTTATTTATTGCATTAATAACCTTATCTTCAGAGATGCTTTCATCAAATTCTAAATGAATAGAGTTAATACCTACTTCTTTACAGGCATTATCTCTTAATTTCAGGTATAACTCTGATGAGGGGTCTTTACCTATTTTAATGGTAGTAATTGTTGGTACAACCTTGTGTTTTGATTTTAACTTTGTAACTTTTTCAAAATTTTTTTTACGAATCTCCTTTGCTATTTCCCTGCCATTAATAATTTTTGCAGTCATCCAAATCAAAAATGAAATTTATATTGGATTATTAAGACTTGGGTTTTGTACCGATTGCATAAAACTGTGGAAAAAAATTCAGTTGAACACCTTCATCAAGTGATTTCAAATACTCGTATTCCCATTCATCGATCTCTTCCCCAGAAAGTCCCGCATCTTTCAATACCTTTATGTAAAAATCTCTGGAATGTAAATAGTAATGTTTATCTTCCTCGCAAGACCATATCCTATTATTTCCAATACCGATCTTTGTTTCCAGCCCTGCTGATATAAAAAGTGCCCGCAATTTTCTTCCAATGTGAGGATCCCCACCTTTTTTTCTGATTGCTTCACCAGCAAACAGCAGATCCACCTTTGGATTTTCTGGCCAGTGAATCTTTCCACCATAATCAGGTTCTAATGAGGCCAAAACCTTTCCTTTGGGTTTGGTAACACGTGCCATCTCGCTTAATACTTTTTTAGGATCATCGGCCCACATTAAAAGTAGATTACAGGTCACTATGTCAAATGAATTATTTTTGAAGGGCAATTGTTCTGCATTTCCGATACATAATTTTGTGTTTGAATACTCTTTGAGAATCTTTTTTGCCACGTCTATTAAACTAGACGAACCGTCAATCCCTATGACTTTTCCCTTTGTTAAACGAGCAATATCTCTTGTTACAAATCCCGAACCGCATCCTACATCTAATACAAATTTGGCATCTTTGAGTCCTACTTCTAAATAGAGCGGTAATCTTTCCTCGGCGGTTTCCAATGCCTGCAAATCAAGTTTTTTTATAAAATCATTAAGTTCTTCTTCTGATCTTTTATGAAATTTATTACTCTTTGCATTTTTCATTGTTAAGTATAAATACACTTTTGATTAAAATAATTGTAGTTTGGGATAAGCATCAATTTCTCATTATATTTAAACTAAATCCACAAATCTGCTATGTCCCATTAGGTTGATATCTGCAAATTCTAACGTTTTTTCTTTTTCATTTCCAAAGCATCTTCATACTTTCCAACGAAAACATAGCCGCCCTCAGTTTTTTTAATCAAACCTTCTTTTAACATAAGATCAAAGAGTTTGTCAGGGATTTTCACATTTTTTTCCTTATCTTTATTTATTTTTAATTTGTACTTATCGTTGGGGTCATCAAAAAGATATTCCAGCTCTATATCATACATCACATCTACTTTGTGCATATTTTTCTCTCCTCTTCTACATATCATTGACACATAATGACACGTTACATTCTAGCAATGGCGATATATAAAACTATCTGACAAAATTGTCAAAATGTAAAGTGTACCGCTTGACAAAATGACATTTTTTACAAAAAATAAACATCTTAGCAATATACCTATCTGCACATATACCTGCATGTTCATTTACACTAAAAATTTAAATATTCAAGCTATGCTTTTCCTCTTTACAATATACATTAGGAGGATGGAGAGAAAATGGAAAGTATGTTGAAAACAATAGGAAGCTGGTTATTCCTAATAGGAATTCTCGTAGCAGTGATTGTCGGTCTAGTTGTCGGTGCTTATGGTGGTGTCGATGCAGTAACATGGGATGTCACACCAATAGCAGCTATTTTAGCCCTTCTAGGGTTTATAGTTGGTCTTTTGTCATTCCTAGCAATAGGTACAATAACACATGAAAGAGTACCAACGTTCTTGATAGCAGCATTGATATTGGTTGGAATTGGAGCAACCTCAACCACATGGACATTTGGAACATGGGGAGGTCTAGCCCCGTACTTTACTGGTATAACCACATATATAGCCGTATTTGCTGCACCGGCTGCAGGTCTCCTAGCTATCAGAGCAATTTGGGACGCTGGCAAAAGTGAAGAAATTGAGAAAATAATACCTAAGATACCCGGCACATAAAATCATATTTTCTCTTTTTTTATTTTTTTAAAACTCTTTTTATCTTTTTATTTTCAAATTGAATCAAATAATATTGTTAAATAATTTTTCTATATTACTGAATTCTATCAATCCAAAAAAGTTCTTTTGTCACACTCTCTAATAACCTAAAATTAAATATTTACTATTTTAATGGTTTTGCTAATTCCCACATATTCTTAAATTTTTCATTCAACACATCAATATCTTCTAAATTGACATATGCAGTACCAACATAAGATGGTTCGCTACTTGTCTCTGGAAGGATCTTTATTCCATTGATTGCCAATTCTTTGCCAAATACATAATTTCGCATCGTACCTGATATATTTTCAGAGAAACAACGTATATCAAGATTATCGGCATAGATTTTTTTCAATTGCTTTGCAATATCAATTTTTGTTTCTGAGTCTAAAATGAGTTCAACTTTTGTATCCAATTCCAAAAATTTCTTGAGGTAGTTAACAAAAGGTTCTTCAAAAAGCCGTTCTCCTCCTATTTGCATCCGAAGATGATTACTCTTCTCTAAGCAGTTATGTAGTATGTTATATAATATCCATTTTCCACTATATCTAAGCGTTACGTTTCCATTTCTTTTTATCTTGATTCCGTACGTTTTAAAATTTTCATCATATGATTTACAATATTCATTTAAATGGTTTTGCAATGCAGTATAGGTATCTTCAGCAACCACCTTTTTCAAATCTCCTTTAATATCTTCCAATATAACTCTAGGATGTACTGGAAGATAGCTCTCTCTGCCAAAATTTTCATCAGATTTTGCAGAGAACAACACCTCAGCAATTAATCCGTTTCTCAAAAGAGATGCCCTTCCAGTTTCTAATGGTCTCCTTGTAATATTTACTAGATCCTCAGCCACTTTTAAAAACTCAGAGAATTCTTTTGGGCTGTCAAGTATGAGGATTGTATAATATGTTGCCGC
>JAGLML010000100.1 GCA_023140035.1 Thermoplasmatales archaeon | reverse complement strand
AGTATAATTCCGATGAATACGGCCCAAAGAGGTATGACAATGCCAAATAGTTCCATCTAATTCACAACATACTAATCTTTCCTATCTCATTTAAACATTTTTAATTATACAATGTGGTTTCTCCCAAACGTACTAAAGCTCTAATTATATGTCTTTTTTGTGTATATAAAACATGAATTTATCAAGTCAGATTCATTAGAGCACAGAGAGTATCAGCATAACATAGCAAACTCTGCTGTTAAAGCCAGCACCTTGGTTGTTTTACCTACAGGTCTTGGAAAAACTATAGTTGCTTTATTAGTTCTAGCCAAAGAATTAAAAAAGAAAAACAACAAAATATTGTTTCTTTCCCCAACAAAACCATTGGTAAATCAGCATGCTCAATTCCTGAAGAAAGTTCTAACGATAGATGATTCTGTTGTTGTTTTTACTGGTGAGGTTTCGCCTGCGAAAAGGAAGGAAATGTGGGACAATAGCAGAATAATTGTTTCTACTCCACAGGTCATAGAGAACGATTTAATTTCAAAAAGAATCGATCTGAAGAATATATCCCTTATTATTTACGATGAAGTACATCGTGCTGCTGGTAACTATTCATATGTTTTTGTTTCTGACATATATGGAAAACAACGTAATGAAAGATTATCTTTAGGAATGACCGCCTCTCCAGGGAACAACATCTCAAAAATACTTGAAGTATGTAAAAACCTTGAAATCAGTAATATCGAGATAAGGACAAAATACGATCCTGATGTTAAACCGTATGTTCATGATTTAAAAATAACATGGAAAGAAGTTGACCTTCCTAAAGAGTTCTCATATGCCCTACAACTGTTGAGAAAAGCATTATCTGATCGTCTTAAGGTTTTAAAAGAAATTGGCGTGGTAGAGTCTTCTTCTCTTTCGCTAATAAATCGAACAAAGCTTTTAGACATTCAAAAAAAAATCCAGGAAGAGTTGCGATCTAGTCCTACTCCACCAAAACCATTATTCAAGGCTGCATCTGCTCAAAATGCTGCTATGAAGCTGTACCATGCGATTGAACTCATGCAAACCCAAGGGGTCAATGCATTAAGAAACTATTTTCAACGCATGGGGAATGAAGCATTATCTAAAAGCGGGAGCAAAGCATCGAGAGATATTCTAAAAGATAGTAATGTTCTAGAAGCACTTGCATATGCAAAATCTCTCGATATCGAGCATCCAAAGATACCAGAAATTGTTAAAATTGTTAAAGAGCAATTTAACATTAAAAAGGATTCAAAAATTATTATCTTCACACATTATAGAGATACCTCATTATATGTTCTTGAGCAATTAGAACGTATTGATAATGTAAGACCAGTACGTTTTGTTGGTCAAGCGAGTAAAGGAGAAGACAAAGGATTAACTCAGAAAGAGCAGATAGAGATAATAAGAAAGTTTAAAGAAGATGTTTTCAACGTGTTGATAGCCACATCGGTTGCTGAAGAAGGTCTTGATATACCATCAACTGACCTTGTTGTATTCTATGAGCCTGTTCCTTCTGAGATACGAACCATCCAAAGAAGGGGCAGAACTGCTAGAAAAATGCCGGGCAAAGTAATTATTTTGATTACAAAAGGTACACCAGATGTAGGGTACTATTGGTCATCTCGGCGAAAAGAGAGAATGATGCGCAGCGAGTTGGAAGTGTTGCGCTCTTCGTTGGACAAAAAATTTGAGGATGCAACATCGTTTTATGAAGGTATGACTATTAAAGATAATCAAAAAAAATTGGACGAATATTCAACGACAAAAAATATTAAAATTATCATAGATAACCGAGAATATCGCTCCAATGTAATTAGATTTCTTTCTGGAAAAGATGTCGAGATAGAATCGCAACAGTTGGATGTTGGCGACTATGTTCTTTCTTCTCGTATAGGAGTTGAACGAAAAAAAGTTGATGATTTTTTAAATTCATTAATTGAAGGCAAACTGTTTCTTCAGATGAGAAAGTTGAGGGATGCTTATTCAAGACCAGTTCTAATATTGGAAGGTGAGGACTTACTAACAAAAAGAAACATCAGCCACAATGCAATTTTTGGTAGTCTTGTTTCAATAATTGTTGATTTTGGAATTCCCATTATAACTACCAAGTCTGCTCATGAAACTGCAGATTTATTATATGTCATGGCAAACAGGGAACAAAAGGAAGGTAATAGAGCGGTAGCGATACGGGGAGAAAAATGGTCTATGTCAATTCCTGAACAACAGCAGTTTATTATGGAAGGTCTTCCCAATATTTCGGCAGTTCTTGCTAAACGACTTCTTCAAAATTTCGGAAGCATCAAGGCTGTTGTCAATGCATCTGAAGAAGAACTCTGTACTGTTCAAGGTATTGGAAAAAATATTGCAGCAGAGATTGTTGAGATTTTAAATTCTGAGTACATGCAGAAATAATATCCCAAATATTTTTATTTAACCTTGCAATTACTCCCCTTTCGTAAAGGCTGCAAAAAGGGTGATTTCTATGTCAACAGACGAAAAAATTGAGCGGGTTTGTGATGGATTAAATATGATTAGTGAAGATAATTCTATACCTAGAAATATCCGACGAGGAGCAGATGAAGTTAAACAAATTTTGCTTAATGATTCAGATCCCATTGATCTCCGTGTTGCTTCAGCCACATCCATACTTGATGAATTAGCAAATGATCCAAACATTCCTTTGCACGGTAGAACGCTTATTTGGAATATAATGAGTCGTTTGGAGGAATTGGCTTAAATTATTTTCATAAACAAACTATGGATAAATCATTCATTAATATAATTTAATAAATAATGGGGTGAGAAAGTTATGATAAGAATAGGGCCAGCAGGTATACCTTTATCATGTAAAGGTCGTACCAATAAGGATGGAATTATTTATACACACAGAAACCTTGATTTAAATGCTATTGAAATCCAGTTTGTTAGAGGACTTTATGTCATGTCAGATGAGGAGGCACAGATTATAAGAGAATATTCAGAGGAAAATGACATGGAAGTTCATGTCCATGCTCCGTATTATGTTAATTTGGCTGGTGATGGTGAAGAAGTAGAGATGAGCTTTGAAAAGATATTGAGGTCCGCCCGGATGGCAAATAACATAGGAGCAAAAACAGTAGTCATACATCCTGGTTTTTATGGAGAAAATAGTGAAAAAAAGACCCTAAAAATGATTATTAAAAATTCAAAGAAGATAACCGGAACGATAAAAAAAGAGAAGCTTAAAATAAAAATCGGTATTGAAACAATGGGAAAACAGAAGGTTTTTGGAACGTTAGATGAAATTATTGAGGTTTGTAAAAGTGTAAAGGGTGTAATACCAGCAATAGATTTGGCTCATATCCACGCGCGAGGCAACGGCTGTCTTAAAGAGAGAAAAGATTTTGAAGAAATTTTTGAAAAACTTAAGCCCTTGAGATTAAAACATTATCTAATACATGTTACTGGCGTGCTGTATGAAAATGGAAATGAATTCTATCACTTACCTATAAAAAAAGGTGATATGCCAATTGCCCCATTAATTGAGATTATTCTTGACAATAACTATAATGTGACTTTAATCTCTGAATCTCCACTTTTAGAACACGATGCAGTATATATTCGTCTTCAAGTGGAAAAAGCAATTATGAAAAGAACTGGAAAAGAAGAAGCATATTATAAGGATTTATCAGAGGTTATATGAAAGAAAAGGAGATTTTTCGACAATCATTAGATTATATTCAATTCAAGATAAAGGATATACTAGATGATGTTACTAAAAACGACATCGATAAGGTGATTACATCATTTTTCAAGGCTAAGCGTATTTTTGTTTATGGTGCCGGAAGATCTGGCTTAGCTTCAAGGGCCTTTGCTATAAGGTTGGTTCATCTTGGATTTCAGACATTTGTTATTGGGGAGACAATAGGGGCTCCTATAAAAAAAGATGATTTAGTTTTTGTTATATCTGGTTCTGGAGAAACTATTCCTACTGTAATGACTGGTGAAATAGCCCATAACATTGGTGCTAAATTGGTTGTTGTGACAGGGGAAAGAAATTCACGTATTACAAAATTTGCTGATATAGCTATTTTTCTCTCTGCTGGTTGTAAAGATGAAGAAAGAAAAAAACTTGCTCCTCTTGGAACTTTATTTGAAGCGAGTGCATGGATTTTACTCGACAGCATTATAGCAGAGCTTATGAAAAGCAAAGGGGAAACTGAAGAATCTATGCGCTCACGTCATGCCACTTTAGAATAAGACCCTTTTTTTATGTTTCCAGCCAGATACTTTAAAATAGTTATATTGGAGAGACGTCTTTATTGAAACCCATACATTTTTAAGAGATTTCTCCATGTAAGGCTTTAAATTATTGGCAAGGTGATCAATATGGCCAAATCATCAACATATACACGACAACCAATTGTAAGTGTCCTAGGTCATGTAGATCATGGTAAAACAACTCTTTTAGATTTTATTAGAGGTACAGCTGTTGCATCAAGAGAATCTGGTGCAATAACACAACATATCGGTGCAA
>JAGLML010000010.1 GCA_023140035.1 Thermoplasmatales archaeon | reverse complement strand
GGCTAAAATTTAAATAAGATGTCACCTATGAAATATATGGGGAAAGGTATGAATAACTCCATCAAGAAAGGAGTAGTAGTTGCTATTATCTTATTATTCGTTAGTGTGAGTGTTATTCCCTCAACTGGAAATAGAGTATCCTTTGATGACATTACACCACCAGTTACAACCATCTCTTTTGACCCACCTG
Source organism: Thermoplasmatales archaeon (assembly GCA_023140035.1). Classification (GTDB taxonomy): domain Archaea; phylum Thermoplasmatota; class E2; order DHVEG-1; family DHVEG-1; genus JAGLML01. The sequence continues at coordinate 15,175 of JAGLML010000010.1, read as the reverse complement.
AACCCAATGGAGATAATGGCTGGTATGTCAGTGATGTAGAAGTTACATTGAATGCTAGTGATAACATGTCTGGTGTTAATGCAACATATTACAGAATAAACTATGGTGAGTGGGATACTTATGAAGTTCCTTTTGTCATAAATGAATCTAACTATTATGTGATTGAGTATTATTCAGTTGACAATGAGGGCAATGTGGAAGATGTGAAATCAGCAAGTTTTAAGGTTGATTCAGTACCACCTGTTACTACAGCTCACGTCTCTGGAAATGATATTTGGCTTACTGCTACCGATGATATGTCTGGAGTTAATTGGATAGAATTCAGAATTGACGGTGGTTCTGTTCAAATTGGTAATTCATTCACATTTGCCTCTGAAGGGGCGCATCAAGTGGATTTCCATTCTATCGATATTGCAGGAAATGTAGAACCATGGAAATCTATTACGGTTACTATTGATTACACACCGCCAACAATAGAGATAACTTGGGAGGTATTTGGTAATTTTATCTGTGGTTGGCAAGTCATATTTACAGCAACTTGTAGTGACGCCACAAGCGGCATGGATTACGTAGAGTTCTATATAAACGAAGGTTTGATGTTCACCGCAGTCGCAGCGCCATACGAGTATACTCTCGAATGGTCATCTGCTTTAAAGAGCTCTACACTTAAGGTTGTTGCGCATGACATTGCAGGGAATTCAGCTAATGCAACATTAAACCTTTCAGAGATTCAATCATTAAACTCTATGTGGCTCCCTAGGTTATTGGAAAGATTTCCTTTGTTGAATAACCTGATAAAACTGTTTATGGAGAGATGGAGAATATGAATAAAAAGATACTCCTTGGCAGTATCATAGCAGTTGTAACACTGGTTCTAGTGTCGTTTACTGGTGTCGTAGGGTATCAAACTACTAAATCTTCTACTATTGCTAAGGCATCACCATTGTTTAGTGTGAGAAGTAGTAGAGCGATAGATAAAGAGAGCAAGGATTTGGCTTGTGATTATGTTGGAAAAGGAAGACAAACTCTGATTAATTTTCCAAAACAAGATGATAGAATAGCATTAATTCAAAAGTTTATAGAAAGAATTAGTAAAATGGATGAAAAAGAAGCCAATAGAGTGTTAAACTTAATTGTCAGAAAGATATATGAGAAAAAAATGATTACTGATAAAAACATTCATGAAGTGAAAAAATTACTTCTTAATTCAAAAAGCAACCTAAGTGCATTTAATAACGGTTTAATAATAGAGAAAAAAGATGCTCTTATTACTAAGAGTGATTGTCCTACGTCGGACTGTACTAGAATCCCAGGTTGGCTTCCAGGTTGTTACATATTACAGATTTTATTAATCTTATTATCTCCCATAATTCTATTAATAGAAATCTTAAAAGATATTAAACTCACATTTTCAGGTGAATGCATAACATATGAATGGCAATGTTTTCCTGGTCTTAGAATTTTTCTTACAATTTTATTTGCATGTGCAGAAGAATGATGCAATTTATTGTGAAATGTCTTCTGCTACAACAGATTCTTCTGGCTAAAAACCAAAATTAGGAGGTTGAGAAATATATGGTTATTGGCAAAGCAGGATTTATCGCTTGGTTTTATGCCATAATATATGTAAGAGTAAGAGAGGTCTGTAAAAACATCTATCTTAAAATATTAGTGCATTCTATAGGTTTAATTACTATGATAATAGGAATGTTTTATTTGATAACAACTATGCCATCATTTAAAAGCATAATTGGGATGTTTCTTATCTTTATTGGATTTGTTATTTTTTTAACACCGTTAGGCATTGATTCTTCTGACTAAAAACCTAAATATTGGCAGTAATGCAAAAGTAATATAAAGTAGAATTAACAGAAATTAATATGGGGGTCTAACTGGTGTATTACCACTTGAGAGATATTTTTTACCACCTTAGCATCCCATCCTCTCCCTGGGGTATAGACCCCCTCTTCTCCGTCACAAGAAATATGATGGTCTAAGATAATATTGTATCACAGATTCTTCTGGATAAACATACTATAAAATGAGATATTAATTAAAGTGCTCTGATTGACGCATTCAAGTACGTATGAAACAAATTAACCTTTTAATAGTAAAGATTTTTTAATCTCGCTAATTGTTGGGTCAGAAACATGGCAGATTTTTCCATATCTCAGCTTGTAAGTCACTTGCTCCCGAATCTCTCTATAAGTTTTACCCTGCCTCAATAATTCTACAATTCTATCCTTAACTTCTTGAGGGATACTTGGTCTTCCCACTGTTCCTTTTTGAGTGCTTCCTGAAATTTTTCACTTGTTTTTACCCTCTCTGATTTTAAACGAGATTCTTCGTGAGCAAAATGTGCCATCATGTTATAGAAGAATTGTCTAAATAATCTACCCATATAACCAGGAGCATTAATCTCTTCAATCCAACCTTCTTGAATTGGGTGTAATTGAACACCATAATGTTCCATTTCTTTAGTAATATCCTCGTAAACTTTAGGATGTTTTCTACACCACCTATCCATAGCCCAAACAACAACGTGTTGGATTTGCTTTTTCCTGATTAACATCCAAATTTCTTCGTATTGAGGACGTGTGACATTATGATATGCAGATTTACCGTGGTCAGCATATGTACCAACAATCTCCCAGCCACGTTCCTCACAGAGTTTCTTACATGCAGAGAGTTGACTTTGTTCCGTCTGTTTCTCGGTTGACACTCTTAGATATATTACTGCCTTTTCCATTCAAAATATCCTCCAACATCATATATAACATATAACAACACATCTTATCACCTCAAAAGGAGGCTAGGGGAGGGCCTGGCACAACCCTCCCAAACCACGGTTGTATGTCACTGAAACCTAAAAATGAGCCATACACTCAAACTCTTAGTATTTGGTGAGGGAGGGGAGGAGGCACCAACCCTCCCAAGCCTCCAAGATAGTAGTGTTTGGTCATTAAAGCCTGAAAAATTGAGTCATAACTCATTACAAACCAAAAATTGCTTCCTACTATAATATTAAAAGATTGTTTTTACGCGTCACCATTTGGGAAACAAAGCACTAGATAAGAATCATATAGTTAGATTGTAAATTAATAGGTGCTACTCATTAAACTGTACAATAAACAATTTCAACAGGGTTTTTTATCTTATATGCTGGTTCTCTAAACACTTGTTGGGATATCATATGGCTCTTGTGATGGATGCCAATCAAATTGAACCCAAGGAAAAATAATTAATGCCCCAAAAATGGGTTTCGGAAGTAATCTAGGTCGGTTCCAATAGTTGTCATTCCACTTATTGTAGTTACTATTTAAAAAGAATGCATTTATTTTATTATTAATGAAATTATTATGATGAATAAGATTTTGAGAGCTTGCATCTAGAAATAGACCGCATCTCTGATTTTGTGATATTTCGTTTTGGTTTATGACAATTCCAGAAGTTCTCAATAAATATATACCATCACCATCATTGTTTATTATATTGTTACCTTCAATAATTACAGAACGTAAACAATCAGATAATAAAATTCCAGCATCAAAAGCGCCTCCATAACCATTTTTCTCGATTTGATTATTCTCAATTGTGATATTTGATGACTCACCACTACTACCGTGCTCTGAAATGTGTATGCCACCACCATTACTTCTGATAATATTACAGAATACTCTAATATTTTTACTCCTTTGGTCTATCATAATCCCGCTGTAAGTGTTGTTAGAAATCCTGCAATAACCAATTGAAATATTTGAACCCCCAATATCAATTCCAGAATTATTACAATTATTGATAAAACAATGATTTATACTTATATTATTTGAAGGAGGAATAATGTAAATACCTGTACCATCTAAATTAGAAAAACTGCAATTAAATACATAAATATCACTAACATTTTCAAAATACAGACCCCCATCACAATCGGTGAAATTACAGTTAGAAATATAGATTCCTGCAAAATGAGAATAATAACCACCCACACTGATGGGGCGATGCTTGCTCCTTTGTAAGGTAAAATTTTTTATGGTCACGAAGGAACTATAGATGTTTATCAATTCTTTCTCGAAAAAACCATCTAAAACTGTTTCCTCTAGAATTTCACCAATTAGAATCAATTCCTTATCGATTATAATATGCTCAAAATATGTCCCATTATACACAAAAACAGTATCGCCATCACTTGCGTTGTCAATCGCCTCTTGAATAGTGGAATAATTACCAGGACCACTACCTCCTACATAGAATGTATCTCCTAATGAAGTTGATATTGGAGTTCTCTCCATTAATACAGTTCCAGATACAGGTAAAACAGTTGCAATCAACAGCATGCAAACTAAGATTCCAATTAGTTTCTTTTTCATTTATTAACCTCCCTTCCTTGTTCTCATAGACGACATAATATATAAATGTTTATAGCAGGATTATTACTAGATATGGACCACATACCCAGCTATAATTCCAGCAACTGTCTGAGTATTGGAAACATATTTGGATGTTGCTCTAGGAATCTTAGGAATAATGTGTAAATGATTTGTTGTTTTGTGATTCCAAATTTATCTGTTTTTATCAACCAAACATCAACTGAACCTTGACCAAAAAAGTTTGTACCTCCAACAACGATGTATCCCCCATCAATAGTCTGTTGGACTTTAGCACCATATTCATATTCACGTCCATACCTTTTACTCCAAATTAGCCTTCCAAATTTATCTGTTTTTGCCAGCCAGAGCTTCATAGGAAAAGGACCACCAGGAAATTTTCTGTTGGATTCCCCTGTCATAATATATCCGCCATCACTAGTTTGATAAATTGAATTTGGGCGGTTGGAAGTAAAAAGACCCCTGTACTTTTTCGAATATAATATTTCTCCATTACTATTTGTTATAATCATCCAGCCCGTCATATTAGTAGGCCAATTCCCTTTAAAACCTGCTACAGTATATCCCCCATCACTATTTTGAAGAACATCACGACCTTCCATATTTGAATCAAATTCTAAAATCCATTCTTCTAATCCATTACCATCTGTTTTTATTAAATAGCGACCCCCAGTTAATATATATCCACCATCAGATGTCTGAACTACTGAAGAACCTACTTCATAACCACTACCACCAAAGGTTTTATTCCACATTTCATTTCCATCTTTATCAACCTTCAATAGCAATATATCATAATCCTGTGGTGGAGAGATAGCAGTTTCTCCTACCATAATGAATCCTTCATCAGTTGTTTGATGAACTCTGTATAACTCCCATTTCAAAAATTTTTTATCCCATTCTTTGTTGCCGTTTACATCTGTTTTTATTAACCAACAATTATTATAACTTTCCCTTCCGACTATGATATATCCTCCATCAGTTGTCTGTTCAACATCACATCCATAATCAGTTTTTGACCCGCCAAAGGTGTTATTCCACTCCTCATTTCCATTCACATCTGTCTTAATTAACCAAATATCAGTGTCACCTACTCCATAAGTTTTTGTGGAACCTACTATTATATACCCATTGTCAGATGTTTGTTGAATCGACCTTCCAATATCGTAATCTTTTCCTCCAAATGTCTTCGTCCATCTATTATCTGACAAAGGACTAATTATAGCATCTGTATTTTCACTAAAATCATTGTTTTCACCAATGAAAATTTCTTTTATTTGCCCTGTAACAGGTACAGCTGTAACAATCAACAGCATACAAACAAGGATTCCAATTATTTTCCTTTTCATTTAATAACCTCCCGTAAATGCCATACTATAGCACGGTTAATACATCTGAATAATCTTATATAAATCTTTGTCACAGATTCTTCTGGTTAAAGTACCTTGATTTTAGATTCAAAGCCCCATCTATCGAGTATATCGCGGTGTATATCAATTTTGAGCACAGTGCACTCTATTATATTAATCAGGGGCAAACTAAAGGGCACCATGCCCTCACATAAGATAATCAGAGTCTCATTTGGTCTATTTATAATATAAATAGATTTTGTGGACAGGTTAACTACCATCCAATTTTACTAGGTGTGAGGTGTTTTTTTATTTCAATTTCAATATTATTGAATATTCCTTAGTTATAAATATTAAATGAACAGACTGTATAATCTTTACAAGCCGAAAATCTCCTTGATATGCTGATTGAATTTGTGTTGCTCCTCCATCCTGTAGCGTTCGATGAGGAGTTCAACTACCTGGTTGGTGTTGCGTAAGTTGAGGGTGCGTTTGAGCCGATGGAGTTCTTTCCACGCAGTATTTGAGACGAGAATGTTTTTCATATTGTTCACTTCTAATAATGAGGCACACAACTCAAAATTGATTCTTACTAATTAACTGGCATGTGACTGGATTCTAATCTATCACACTACTTTCTATCAGTTATGGGCGTTTTAAAACATAACTATGTTCGCGATATGGTGGACAATCTATTTTAGTGGAGTTTTTAATGTTTTTAATTGATTTTAATTTTTCACTTCCATCTTAGAATCTAAAAACTAAAATGGTGTATAGTGCATGAAAGCGACCTTAGATAACCTACCAAAATGTAGTTTTTAAATTTTTAACTGGCCAATAAAGACCTAATTATTATTGGTGGTATTGAATTACTGAATTACTGAAATACTAATTTCTTATAACCTTCTTTAATTATTGAATTTATTAAAATCTTAAAAACTCTACTTAATACCTAAATGGTGTTTTTAGTACCTACCTATTATAGGTCAAATTAAAAACAATTAAAAACAATTTAATAACTTATGATTTAGATTTCTGGTTTGCAGGTTCTTCTTCTACTTTCATGGTTTTTGGATACATACAGTACCATTTACCACTATACTTTCTATAAATGACAGAAGTATGTTTAGCGATTGTATCTAAGTCATTCCGAATTGTTCCATAACTCGCATCATGGAATCCCCATTGTACCACATCATAAATATCATTAGATGTTCCTGCACATTCCTTGAGTTTTTTAAGTATTGCTCTCTGTCGTTTGTTTAATGGTAGTAGTTTTTCACCGAAGTCCTCATAAAGCGTTTCAAAAGCAGATTTTGCAATATTAAAATCTGTTTCATTAGCTAAGATAGTTTTGCATTCTTTTCCATCAACAATTGCTTTTTTCTCTGATTCATCCCTCTGAAATTGATGAAGTATCGCACTCATTTTAACATAATCTTGGAATGTCTTGTGTAATGTTCTAGCTATGATAGTGGGTTTATCGCCAAATGATTGCTTAATATCATCTTTGATTTCTATAGGTATGAGAACGTAAACATCTTCCAGCATCTTTAAAGAATCAAGTATTAGTTGTATTTCTTTTTGGTCTTCCTCATTAATGATTTCTTGTGGTAATAATTCTGCATCATCACCTTGAATGTCTATTATCGCATCTGTTTGGTCATCACTTGTATTTAATCCAAATGATGGTAATCTTCTGTGTAACTGTTTACTTGTCTCCGTATCACATGAGGTTACGGATGTTGGAACTTTTGGTGTTCCATGTAATTTACTTTTCAGATTTTTATCTACCCGAACTGTATTATCATTCCCTGATAAATAAGATTTAAAATCACTGTCGTTAACAAAGCTGCTTTCCGCATCTTCAATATGTAAAAAACTCTTTAGAGTTATTCCAATATCATCCTCTTCTGTTGCTGGGTCATCCAGATAAGTAAGTGCCTTATTTGATGGATTAACAATATGTATGTATTTAATAATTCCACTTTCATCTAAAAACATACCTACTGCTTCAACAACATAATCCTTCCCTGCACCTGATAAATCATCTGGATGTAGATTTGTAGATGTTGGATGAATGTTTATACAATATGGAGATATTCCTAACAGAAAGGTTATTTTTATTGATTTTTCTTCTCCAACAACTCTCCTTTTAATCTGGATAGCCACAACAATTCTATCAAACAGATTTGGGTCTTTGAGCAGTTCATTAATTTTTTCCTTATCGGATACAGGGGTAACTTGTTCAATCCGAGGTTGTTTTACTCGTCGTTTTTTCTCTGCAAAACGATGATGCAGGTAATAACCCCATGCTTGTCTTATTTTTACTTTTTCATCACTATCCGTAGTAATCCTAGTATCTGTTTCAATGATTGCATGTATCTCTTTTGTTATTCTTTTCTTATCTTCAGTTTTATGCTTTGCAAGTGAATCTAACTCCTCCTGGACATCTGGTGGTAGTTTCTTAAAGAACTCTTGCCAATCTCGTAGCATAAGTTACCACCATTTTACTTGATTGAAATGATGGTGCTTTTGCCAATCCAAACAGGTCCGGTCTTTGTAATTACCTTAACAAAATCGCCTTCGAAAATACAACTGCCTCTGAGGACTTTAGTGTAGTCCCCATCCTTATATACAACTTTTCTTTGTCCGAGTTCCGTTTTCATATCATATCAAATCCTTTTTAAATCTGGCTTCCGCTCAGCCAGAAAATCTATCTGTTCCTAGCCCACACTAACAGTAGTATGGTTAGTCACAAGCTGAACTTGGAAAAAATCAGAATGAGTGCACTATTCAATTATTCAATTCCTTGTAGCACCTCCAATGTCACTCGCATTTCACCAGGTACTCGATTTGGAAAAACCATCTTCGATAAATACAAACCGTTTATCGCAGGGCAACTATACACAAGATAGTTACGTGTTTTCTTTAACAGTATCAATGAGTAAGTTTTCTTCATTTCTCACCACCAAATCTTGTTTAAACTAATCAGTAACTCCATCAAAAATTGCCTCCAAGATTGTAATTCTCTAGGGTCAATATATAAAATATTTGTATTAGTATATAAATATTTTGATTAGGATTTTATCTTTTTGTACCTGTTGCGAAAAAGAAAATACTCCCAAGTTCAAAAATTGACCTAAAAGTGCCCATGTACTTGAAATGGTTGAATATCTTAAAGGTTGGAGGTTAATTATCATGTTATAATAATGGTTAAGATAAATATATTCGCCACACTCCAATCACCTTCCCCTTTGTTTATCATTGTTGATAAATTGTTATTTTGCTTCCAAATATCTCTTCTGCATCATAATAAACTGCTGATACTTTGTCTTATCTACCAGAATAACCTTGTCCTCTTTCAACACTATCAGTTCAGCAGTCATGAGGTATTGGAGGAGCCCCAAACAATCATCATCGTCCAATCTTAATGCCTTCTTGATAACATCATTTGTAACAACATGTCCTCCGTTGTAGCAATCCAAGATTTTTTGCATATTAGATATATCAAATTTGAAATGTTTATACTCTTTAATCACACGCTCAACGTCAAGCTTATATAACTCTATGAATTTACTTCTGAATACTTCTGTTATATCGAAATCTCTCTCTGCTGATTCTACTGTTATATTTGAGTTACAATTAGCGCAATACTTGTTAGTGGGTGTATTCACTGTACCACACTTCCAACACTTGATTGGCTCAAATAGATTTAGCTCTAGTTCTTCTTCAGGAACTTTCACTCCCTGCGTTTTTAAATACTCATTGTTAGCATCTTCATCACTGATATGAGTGTACCTCTCAATAATCGGACTACCTGCTCGTAATCCCATCCTGATGCGGTGTGGAGCATCTGCATAATTTTGTCGACGTAATTTTGAACACATTGAATGTCTTAGGAGATGTGGAGTAATTTTCTTATTCACACCACTTCGTTTTTGTGCGTTATGTAACATTTCATTAACAGAAACCGCCTTTAACCTTTCACCTTTGGACCTATCACTGTAGGATATCCAGAGAGGATGGTTGGGAGTGTTTCTATAAGGATGTTTTTCAAGCCACTTCTTAAGGTATATTACTGAATGGCAAAGGCCAACAGTTCGTTTTTTAGATTTAGAATTCCTAAGATAAATATTGAAATTATCCCCTTGTTCTGTTACATCACAAATATTCATACTCAGCAACTCACTAATCCTGGCTTCAGATTCATGGAGAACAGCTACAAGTGCCTGGTGTTGTTTGTGTGAAAATGCATTTATCAACTTCTTAACTTCTGAATCTGTCCACAAAGATTTTGGGTCAATTTCTTTCTGATAGAAATTAGGTTGAAGTTTTATCCAATCTATTACTTCTGGCTTTTCTAACCATCGCCAGAATTTCTTTATTATAACTTTCTTCTGTTCCATTGTAGCAGGACTATATCTTTTTTGTAATCCTCCAATGAATTGTATCATATCTTCCTTTGCAACATCCTCAAAAGGTTTATTCAGTTGTACAGCAATCGCTATGATTGTAGTAATCTGGTGGTTCCTAGTCATTTCAGTAATTTGTCTTCGTGCTCTTATAAATACATCAAATTTACGAATTTTCTCAATCTGTTCCTTGGATAGTTTTTCTATCCTATTGTTCGCTTTTAGTAATCTATCTACTATATCTTCTGGTATTGAAACCACCTTATAATATTAATTTGTTTCAGTAATTATACTTTTAAATCCATGAATTTCACGGTAAACCATTTTAGAAACTCCTTATCAAAATCTGTTAAGTCTTTGGATTCATCTATCTTCACCTGTATCTTGGCGATTGCTTCTGAATTCTCATAAGAAGAAGACATAGAGCCCAAACCTAATAATTTCTGGACTTGTGTCTCAATAGTTTTTCTATGTTTATTCCTAGGGATTACTTTCTTTAAAATAATCTTGAATAGTTCGTCATCTGTCGAAACGATGTTAGCGAATTTACAAAAACTAATTTTTACATACAGATTATGGAGATTGATTAATTCAGTGGTGTTGATTAGGTCATCTAAGGAATGTTTTGAACAAATAGGACAATTGCATGGTAAGGATTCAATATTATCCCTTTGACTCTCATACTTTGATAGGGATAGATGTGTTTCTGTTATTGGATGAATGTATTTACCGAATCTGCCTCCAATATTAGAAGATGATGAATCAAAAGTATAGCATTGATTCTGTTTCTGGGCAAATATAGATAAAACTGCGTTAAATAATCGGTCACTTTTCCCAAGAAAATGAATCCGTTTTGGGATAGTAGAGGCGAAATGCAATTGCTCAAGCCAATATAAATCTGTATCTGATTTGTTGTTAGATAAGGAAATACAGTAACCATCGTAATCATGGTCTTTGGTGAGGTCCTCGTACCACATCTTTAGTTCATTGTAGGTCCTTCCCTGGATGACTCCATAGAGTTGCATATCATAATCTTTATTAAATTCCCACATTAAATTAGCATTTTTGTTAGATTGATACATACATTTTAGAAATTGGTCCTTGGTGTAATTCTTGGAAAAATGGTGTGGTGGAATATCTGATGTGAAGGCAGTATGTGCTATCCGTTGTTGCCACCGTAGAACATTTAGGGAAGCAACCCTTTTGTTCATTGTTACTGTTTGGAAGCCTCCACTGTCAGCGTAGATTTTAAGTTTTTCACCATTGAAATGTTTCCTACTTCTATTCCTTCCAGTAGTAAAAGGACTAACTAGAAGGTTGTTGTAGAAAATGGGACATTTGTTGGTCCAATACCTATATTCATCTGATGTTCCGTAGTTGACTACTGGAAGATAAATTGCTCGTGGACTCATGATAACACCTTCAAGGGGTCTCCTCTGGTTTTATCAACTTTGCGTCTTTTTTCTGTCAAATCTTGCTCTATTGGTGTTTGATATTCAGATTCAAAAGCATAGTTATGTCCATCTTCCTTCAGATGTTCAACAATCTTAGGGTCAAGTTTAAACCATTTCAAAATAGTGTTGAATAGGTTCTCGTCAATTTTCCCCCTTTTTAACATATAACGAGTATGAAGAACATAAGCGTTTGTTTCATCACTGTCAGCTTGTTTTCTTTCGGTTTCACCTTCAATGTTATCAATGTATGATGGGTCTAGTTCCCTGATAAAATCTAAATGTTTTTGGAATACTTCTGGAGTGAAAACGATTCTTTCTTCTTGAACTGCTTTCTGTAAGGTAATCTTTTCCTTTAGCTTACCTTTGGCTTTATCAAGTAGTTCTACAGTTAGTGGGAATCGCTTTTCAATTACATATTTTGCATCTTTGTATGATTTAGTTCCATCTAGAAGAACTTTCCTCTCATCTTCAGACCGTGATTTGATGAATTTAGCTTCTTTATGTACAGCTCTACCATGTATATCACCGCTAATTACCCGTATACAAAATTTTCGTTGTTCTGGAATTTTCAGTTTTCTACATGCAATAATTGTATCAGTAGAAACCAATGGGCCATTTGGTCCAAGTTTTATTCGTTGTTCCTTGGCATAGATGAGATAACCGATTCTTTCCGGTGTAAGTGGTATTACTTTGCTAAGGTCCCGATACGATTTATAATTACCGTTCTTGTATCGTGTATACACATGGTCTTCACGTTCTATTGATGTAAGTTTAACATGACGAAATAGTGAGGCGAGGGCGATTTCACATCCTTGGTCTGAGGTATAGTTCTTAATGATAACTTGGGCTGTTGGTTTTTTAAGATACACCAGTGCCTCGTATATACCTTGCCCTTTGCATATTTCAAATTTGTCGTTATGGTCCTCGAAAGGCCTTACTATAATTGGGTCTACCTGTCCGTTTGCTTTGAGGTTCTCTGCTATCTTTTTGATATTATCTTCAGAAAAAGATAGTTTTTGTTCCCTATTTGGTATAATCTTTTTGATAGAAAGAGGTTCAACCTTCTCGAAGTTCCTAACCATATTATCACCAGTTAGGACTCCAAAGGAGGTAGACGCACCAAAAGATTGTAGTTTAGACTCTTCGGTGTCCAAAAAATCTAATGCAGCATTAATATAAAAAGATTCCTAAATTCAGGATAAATATATTATATTATACACTCAAGATTATATTATTATACTTTCGGATAAGGTTTAAAAGGTCGTGCGTCTACATATCTGGATCGACATAACCTACAGTTTTCATTATGAAGACAGCTTTGTTATTTTTCTTTGCTGTCTCCTCTGCTACTTTCTTTGCATCTTGTAGTGTACATTTGCCAAGATCGTTGATGCGTTCTCCATCGTCTAGGATATATTCTTCATTGGCGCTTTTGACATATTTCATTTTTACACCCTATTCATCGCTTTTTTAATATAGTCAATAAATACCAGTTTTTAAAACTGTCTGGTTTTTTCAATCTTTTGTTTATGTAGTGTTTCTCGCTATATTAAATAAAAATATTAGATGTTTGTCTCAATTCTTAGTAATGTTACATCATAGTACACAACTTCCTTGTCATGAAATTCAAAAGTCCATCTTATCGGAAAAACATAGTCTTTTCGATATGTTATACTCCCACCTAATGAAGAAATCATTTTTTCTAGGAAAGGAATTGTTTTTTTCAGATGAATGGAATAGAGTATCTTGGAAATATCAAAGCCCTTTTCAATAAACTTTCTATCTGCTTTTTGATTGCCTTTCTGTGCGCCAAACGGCGGATTCATAATAACTGTATTGCATTTTGTTTGAACATTTTTTACATCGTTTACCATGAATTTTATTCCCAAATTGTTTTTCTTTGCGTATTCTTTAGCAATTGTTACGACGTCTTTGTCAGCATCGATTCCCGTAACCTTTTTTGCACCAGCAAGTGCAGCGCCAACAGAGAAAATACCCGTGCCACAGCCTAAATCTATAATTATTTTATTTTCTATGTCCCCGAACTGATGTGCTGTGAAAATAATATCAGCAGCAATACTTGCAGGTGTCATATATTGTTCTAAATTAGGAATCGGATTATTTGGCAAAGGCACTTTTTGAAGCAATATTTCTAACTCTTTTTTTTTCATGATTAATCGTAAAAATAGAATTGCGTTTTAATAAACTTCCTAGAGGCAGATTTATTTTTTTATTCTGCAAGATTTAATATACTAGTAAAACCATAATATACTCAAATGGGGGATTAATTGTAATGAAAAAGAAATTAACATGTATTGCAATATTTACGCTATTGGCTCTCTCTTTTGTAACCACTGGAATCTCCTCCTTTGATGAGAAACAACAAGAATCGGTCATTTTTGATGATCCATTGGCAACACCAAAAAAACCTGGACATATGACTGATCCATATCCCTCCCTTCCGGTTCCTGAACAAATAAGTGCGATATCTCATCAAATACCGCAACCTATTAACGCACCATCACCAGAAGTAATCGACATGATCATTCAACTCACCGAACCATTATATTTAGGTTTTCTCGAAAACCTTACCGCATTTGGTCCACGGGAAACAGGCACCCAAGCCTGTTGGGATGCTGGTGATTGGATCTATGATCAATTTGAGGATATGGGCTTGCAGGTTAGATATCATAATTGGAGCTACAGCGGAGATTCTGGGAGTAACATAGAGGCTACTATCCCTGGTACTGATCCAACTAGCGATGAAATATATCTTGTGTGTGCACATTATGATAGTGTAAGTAGTAGTCCAGGAGCTGATGATGATGGATCTGGCGTTGTTGCTGCTATGACTGCTGCTTATATCATGCGGGATTATACATTTAACCACACCCTCCGATTTGTTGCTTTCTCAGGGGAAGAACAAGGATTACTTGGAAGCCATGAATATGTTGTAGAAGCATATAACAACGGGGATAATATAATCGGTGCGTTAAATGCCGATATGATTGGTTTTGCCCAAACGCAATATCAGGGTAACAGAATTTTAATATATGAGGATGAATCAGATTGGCTTTATTACTATACAGAAGATATTAGCCAACAATATACCGATTACATTGGATTAATTACGATACAAAGTGGATTTTCATGGGGCAGCGACCATTACTACTTCTGGGAATATGGATACGATGCATTATTCTACCATGAATATGAATTCAACTATTTCTATCATTCACCCGCGGATAATATCACCAATATGAATATCACATATGCCGTCAAAGGCTCGAGACTTGTTCTTGCAACGCTTGCTGAACTTGCTCAATCAGTTGCTTTAAGTGATCCACCTAATGCACCAACAATATCTGGTCCAGCAAGTGGAATAGAGGGACAAGAGCTTGATTTTACCTTTGTTACAACTGATCCGAATGATGATGATGTATTTTACTACATTGATTGGGGAGACGGCACCAACAGTGGATGGATCGGACCTTATCTATCAGATGAAGAGGTAATTGTAAGTAACACATGGTTTGAACATGGTACATATGACATCAAAGCGAAAGCCA
>JAGLML010000001.1 GCA_023140035.1 Thermoplasmatales archaeon | reverse complement strand
TCAACATAAAAACAAGGCATCTATATCTAAAGGCTGCTGAGTTTTATGGGTTAAAAAATTACAACTTATTAATTAACAGCCCCAATGATTCATATACTGCTCAGATGGTTTTTGCAAAGTATGTTTTTCCAGATCATTGGACAACCAATGAGCATAAATTTCGAGAATATTTTGAAAAACAGGTCTCTGAATCCAAAGGCATCAAAAAGGATTTTACTTTTGAAAGGTATGTACAACAGACGGATAATTTTTACAATTGGGCTATAGAAACTGTTGAATGGAGAGATTATGATATTATTGGATTTACGTTAAATTATGGACAATTCCTTCCATCGTTGGCAATTGCCAAAAAAATCAAAGAATTAGATCCAGAAAAGAAGATTATTTTTGGTGGTAGTAGAACCATAAATGAAATTGGAATTAAAACCTTGGAGGCATTCGAATACGTGGATTTTATTGTATCAGGAGAAGGTGAAGAGCCTCTTTATCGTCTCGCCTCTGATTTTCAAAATCATAAATTCCTTCCAAATTTAATTTATCGGGCTGGAGAGGAGATTATTTGGAACAAATCAGATGATTTCATTGATTTGAATAATCTTCCTTTTCCATCTTTTTCCTCTTTTTATTCGGAGTTGACATCAACATCCGAGGAAATACAACAATATTTCTACCTCTACGGGAGAATTCCCATAGAAATTTCACGCGGTTGTTGGTGGAATCGATGTAGTTTTTGTAATCTTAAAGCTTATCATAAGATGTATCGGGAGAAAGATTTTGACCGATTAATTGAAGAAATAATATTCTTGTCAGACGAGTACAAGATGTTGACTTTTCAACTGCTTGGAAACACTCTTCCAAAAAAGAATTATCGGGCTTTATTTGAAAAACTTAGGGAGCTTGGTAGAGATTTTACTTTCTACGTAGAAGCACGTGCAGGTAAGTTGAAAAGCGAGGATTACACTTTATTAAAGAATGCTGGCTTTAGTACAATTCAGACAGGTATTGAAACCTTTAGTCAGCATTACCTAGAGAAAATCAATAAGGGCGTTCGCGTAATTGATAATATAGCTGCTTTAAAATTTTGTAAGGAAAATGATATTAAAAATAGTTATAATATCATTGTTAATTATCCTAATGAGGAAGAAATTGATTTTGAGGAGACAAAGAAAAATGTTCAGCTTTTTAAGCAGTTTCTAGATCCACCTCATATAAGCCATTTCGTAGTGAGCTTTGGTAGTCCTATTTATGAAAATCCCGCCCTATTTAATATTGAACGATTAGAGTACACTACTATTGATAAGCTTATGTTTCCTATTGAGTATTTGGAAAAGGGCTTGAGCTTCTTTTATAGCTATAAGAAAAAAATTGCTGTCTGTGAGAATGAATGGGATCAGTTTGTGAAGAATTGGATAGATGAACGGGAAAAACTACAAATGATAGGGATTAAAACACAAAAAGAAATTGATACACTTATTTTTTATTTTGTAGACGGCGAAGAATTTATTAAAATTTATGATAAGAGAAATCCTGAGAATATTATGATTTATATACTAAATGAACTTGAAAGAGAACTCTTTCTTTCTTGTATGGATGTTATTACTTTTCAGGAGGTAAGAGAGAAATTTTCATATGTTTCTGAAGATAAACTCCTAGAGATTTTACAAAACTTTGTGCAAAATGGAATTGTTTTTAGGGAGAATGAGAAGTTTTTAGGTCTACCGTTACGATATAGTCTTATTTCTTCTAAAAAACCAAAGAAAGAATCAGAGAGTTTGCTTCATAATTCTGGCATTAAGCGCACCTTATAAAACCTGTTAGCACTTATATAATCATAATTGCGAATAGCTCCAGGAAATTTCTTCGAAATTTCCTCCATAACATGATTTACTTTATCTGCATTTTCTAAATGAAATTCCAGCTCTAAATCAGAGAAACCTGCAGAAGTGCTTATAAACATCAAATTTGGATTGTATTTTACATAATTAATTATATTTTTCCTCTGTTTATGTTCTTTAAGGTATATATCAATTTTATACTGATGAAGACCTAGTTTTGAAATGTCAATTGCAGTTCTAAACGCTTGAATCACCCTTGATTTGATCAGATTCTTTATTCTATAATTTACTGCTTGTGGTGAACAACCGAGTTCCTCCGCAAGCTCAATAAGCGATGTCCGAGCGTTCACCGCCAATTTATTTAATAAATTATAATCCAAAGCATCAATGTCAACTTTTTTCCCCATTCCAACAATTTCATAATCTGATCTATCAGATTTTTTATATTTATCCAATAACAAATATGAAGGTCTATAAGAAAATGCCTGCATATAAATAGAAAATATTTTTTTAGCAAAATAATCTCCATACTTATCTAGTGTGTTATCCCAAAAATTATGGAATTCCTGAATATTTTTTACCCAAAGAACGAGTCCCAGATCGTATTTTTCTCTAATTGAGTAAACAACCCAGGTGTTTTTATAATTTACAAAATGTTCAATTATTTCATTTTTAATTTCGGGAGCTACATATTGGAATTCCAAATAGAATCTAAAAACATTATACCCTAGTTTATACGCGTCAATAACGGCGTAAAATTTTTTTATAACACCCTCATCCCAAAGTCTTTTTATTCTGTACGATACTACATCTTTTTTTAAACCAACTTTCCTTCCAATTTGGGTTAATGGTTGCCTTGAATCCAAATCTAACTGATATAGTATTCTTCTATCTTTCAAATCTATTTTTACCATATTTCCTACAATAGTAAAAATTCACCTACTATTTTAGTGTTTTGTAGGAATTTTTCATATTGGGGCTTTATTATATAATTTCTTTTTACAAAATTGGAGACATAGAAGAAATGAATAAAGTAAGTGGGTTAGTCCAAGATGAAAGGCTGCTCGTTACCAACATGTCCACTTGCATACCTAGGTGCGAAAAATGTATTTATGGTACCATCTGTTTTGACACAGAAATGGGAGATAAAAGGTGGTCATTCAATAAAAAAAGGTTAAAACGTGACGTCAATGAAAGGATAAAAAAGGGGAGAGAATGAGTATGTATTTCTTTTTATTATCTTACCCCCTCCTGGGCGCTGGTATAAAATATATAGACGATGCGTTTGATGAAAAAAGATTCAATAAAAAAATAGCCTTGGTTATTGCTCCTCTGCTTGGTATTTTATGGGCATATACAATGCTCATTGATAGAATTTCGGCCACTATCCTTTTAGCTGTTTTATGTGGTGTTCTTTTTAAAGGCAAAATTGACAATCATGCACACTTAGCTGGATTATTAGCTATACTGATCATAATCGTTCTAGCGGGCGTCGAATTGATGATCATTCCCTTACTATTTCTTGCACCGTTCGCTCTTTTAGATGAAGTAGGGAATGATGTTATAGACTACAATAAAAAATACTTTAACGGTGACAGGCTTTGGCATAATTTTGTAAAATATTTTTTTGACCAGAGATGGTTATTAAAAATTGCAATTTTCGGTTTCGTACTATTGGGTATTGTACCTTTCTATTTTCTCCTGGCAATGTTACTTTTCGATGGAGCATACCTAGTGATGCGTTGGTATGGTCAACAAAGAAGGTCGGGTATTTTCCCTCTTTCAACAAGAAGCGTAGAGACGACATAATTAAAGAACAATGCAATTTTTAAATTATATGAAACAATATTTTCCCCCTAAAGTTATCTTTAGAAATGAGGAAATGACCGGTATCTTGATCTATCTAAAACATTTCAGGAAGAAGCTCGAATTCATAAAATATTATTAATAATTCAGAGATGTATTTAAATAAAATCAATAATATGAGTTTATTCATATGTCAATTAAATGTGATGTACTAGTAGTTGGCGGTGGGCCTGCCGGTTTATCAGCAGCTTTATTTTTATCCAACAAGAGTTTTTCTACGATTGTTCTGGAAAAAAGCAAAACTTGTGGACCAAAACACACTAAATATGATATAACCGAAGGTAATAGAATACGTGAGATAATTGATGAAATAGGTATAAACACAAATAAAACATCTTCTAGATCAGAGTGGCTTTCCCCTAATTATAGCCATATCATTGAATCTGAAATTGAGGATTTTTATTTTAAAAGAGGGCCAGGTGAGGATTCGCTTGAAAATGTTTTGTTGAAAAAATTGAACAATAAAGCAGATGTTTTTTTCAAAGCGAAAGTGAATTTTATTGAATTAAAGAAGAAAGAAATTGCGACGGTTAAGGTTAATAAAGACAGTAAAAAAATCGAGATAAAACCAAGGTATGTTATCGTTGCAGATGGTCCTGAGTCAGAGTTCAGAAAAAGATTAAATATCGACACAGAGAATTTTGCTAAATTCAATGGTTTTGGGGTATTAATCGAGTCATGCCAAAGCGATGTTATCCCTCATGCAAAAATATATCTTGATGAAAAAATCGCTCCTGGCGGCTATATATATTCAGGGTCAGTTGGTAAGGAAATTTTCTTCTGCTTAATGACTGATGATAAATTCACTAAGAACGAATCATTAAAACAGCGTCTAAACTTTTTCTTAGAGAGAAACACGAAGGAAAAGTTCACTGTTAAAAACTATTTTGGCGGCATTGGAATTTCTGGTATTCAAGAAGTTCTTTTAGGAAATACTCTATTCATAGGGGGAGCCGCTCTTTTTTATGATCCATTTTTAGGTTATGGGCTAAATTATGCAATAGAATCTGCTTATTTTGCAGCAAATGCAATAAAGAAAAATGACCTTAGTATATATACTGAATATGCAAATAGGATTCAGAAAGAGTTTAAAGATATTTTTTTTGCAAGGGAAATATGGAGAAAAGCCAATAATAATTTTTTTGATAAATTAATAAGGGCGTTTAATGGCGAATATGATAATAGTGATGAAAAGATAAACAAAATATTAGATTTATTTAATGAAAATTAAAATGTAGAAAAAAAGAGCGATCCATTATGAAGGATATTGAATGTGATATACTGGTGGTTGGAGCTGGACCTGCTGGAAGTTCCGCAGCATGGGCATCTGCAAAAGAAGATTTGGATGTAGTAATTATTGAAAAGAAAGAGATGCCTACAAAAGATGCATGTGCTGAAACACTGAGTAAAGCATTTCTAGAATACTTGCCTTTCAAAATTCCTGATAGATTTTTAAAGTGGGAGTTAAATGGTCTTAAATTTTATTATAATGATTTTATTATAACAAGAGATGAGGATATTTGGTGGAAATCCCATCCGTTGAACAGAAATGAATTTGATCCTTTCGTTTTAGATCTAGCAATTAATGAAGGAGCTACATTTTCACCTCTCACAGAATTCATTGATTTGAGATATGATAATAATTTTATGGTGGATAAAATAATTGCCCAAAATACTGAAAATAATGAATCAATTAGAATTAAACCCAAGATTCTAATTGCTGCAGACGGTGTCGAGTCAAATGTCTTAAAATCGATAGGTAAATTAAAAAAACAACAAACTTCTATAGGATATATAAAAAGCTATGAGTTTCATGATCTTTCTCTGGATGATTTCCAATATGGACATGTATTCTTTGGAGAATTTGCAGATGGAGCATATGGTTATATTTTCCCAAAATCTGAAACTTCTGCGAATATTGGAATAGCCACTCTAAGTAACAAAAACATTGACGCAAAATTTGATGATTTCCTCAAAATAATTAAGAATCAAATACACGGCTCTAAAATGGTCATAGATAGAAGTGGGGAAGCACCGGTAAAAAATCCATCTGAAAAAATTTCTTATGGAAATATAATGTTTGTAGGAGATACCGCCAATCAAAACTTAAAACCTTTTGTCGAAGGAGTTATACCCGGAATAATATGTGGTTCATTGGCTGGTAAGTCTGCTGCAATATGCATGAACTGTATTAGTAAAATAGAATCTACTTATAAAAAATTGATTAAAGAAAAAATGGGGGAATTTTTTATTGAATCTAATGAAATAGGTAATGCTCTAGTTACAGCATATGAAAATAAAGCGAAAGAAAGATTTTTCTTAGAGCTTGGTATTTTTTCAGATAAACTTAATTACAAAGATCTTAAAAAATTAAAGAAACTTAAGGAGAAAGAAGCAGAAAGTTATATAAAGAAAAAATTAAGTTCAGATTCTTAGAATATTTATACTTTCATACAAATGATGAGGAACCATATTTTTATAAACTATACTTTCTCCTCCAGCAAACAAAAGCAAATAATCTTTTGTGGAATTATCTATTATGTCCTTTATTTTATAAACACTGCTACCAAGTGTCTCTATGTAAGTCTCACAAATTACGCCATATACCAGATCACTTTTTTTTGAAAAAGCCTTTTTGCATTCGGATATTATTTTATTTCCTGTTAAACCAAACAATTCCAATTCATCTGATTCTATTTTGTTTGCAAAATAGATATTTTCTCCTAGTATAAGACCCAACATAACAGCATGAATCTTATCTTCTTTCTTATAACAAAATGGATAATAAAATGCCTGAGAGTAGAATTTTTCAACTTCTTTTACATTTCCTTCTTTCCAATTCAATATTCTAAATAATTCTGGAGTGGCGATTTTATCATCGATCTTGGTTACGGTTCTATTGTCTTTTTCACGTTTAACTTTTATCTTAACTCCCCGTGATTTGAGAGCAGAAACAGTTTGAAATTCTGGAACCATATCTGTAGATATGCCTAGAAGTATTGCAGAATTTTTTAATATTTCTTTATTGAAGAATTGATAATTTTTTGAAAGTTTTCCATCATCATAACATACAGCACCAATTAATGGGCTATCAATATATTTAACTAAATGCTCTAGAAATTCATCGGCTCTATCCGTACCCCTATTGGCCCTAAAAAGGGCGGGTATCATCTTTTTCATTAAATTCCCTGAGGTTTTTGACCTTATTACAGTTTGTTTTCCAATTCCAGGAAATGTTGGAATTATTGGACCAGAGATAAATTCAAAATAAAAGTCAACCTTGATATTTTGTTTCATAATCATTTCAGCGCATTCTTTAGCAGCTTTCTTTGGATTTCTTTTTGTATTATTCCCAACACCAACAGCCACATTAATATTTGGATAAGAAAAAGCTAATGCAGTTGCCCCCCTCGCATAACACCCATAATTATTCATAAACCCAGCAACAGTACCACCAGCGAGAGGCGTTCCTTTTGGCAATACGTCCCAGACCCCGTTTAGAAGCTCCTCAAAACCACCATTTTTTTCATAATGAATCGTAGAAAATAATAGGAAAAAATCTGGAGGTCGAGTTAATTTTTCAATTGTAGATCTAGTAACTTCTCTCCCTGCCTCCCGTGCATCCCATTTTCGAGACATCCCTATAGCAGCTTCTAACTTTGATTCACCCATAATCTACTCACAACCACATCTTGATTATATATATTTTAAAGTCAAAGTGCATCCATCACTTTCTTATTCACATTTTAAACTTTTCAATAGTTTTTGGAATCTAAGCAGTAACTTCTATTTTAGCCTTCTCTTGTTCATCCATGATTGCTAGTATCTCACGTCTTGCATTTTCCATTTCAACTTCTATTAGACCTTTGTTAGCAAATGCTGGAATAATAGATACGAGAGCATTCTCCGTGTCTGGGAACACATAAAACAACGCCTCGTACTCCTGCATACGAAACTCCATTTCGCCTAGTCCCGTCTGAGAATATTCACTGATAACAGTAAACACATCATCCATAGCTCGATGTATAATATCCCATATCTGGTTAATTTCAGCTTTAAAACTATCATTACTTGGCATCACACTAATCATGTTTTGCCTAGCAACCATACATGCCAGGATATCATCAAGCTTCAAAAGATCATCTAAAACATTTGCAATAGGGTCATCTCTCATCCTAACCACCATCTCCTAGTTTAAAAACAAATGAAATAAGTGGTTAATAAATCTTTCACTAGATATATGGGTATATATCAGAAAAATCAAACTGTCTACCACTTAGTAAATTCTACAATTATCGCGTTATTAAAGAACCATTATTTTAATATTTTTTTATAAGATTTTACATCGAGCAAGCTATCAATTTCTGACTTATCTTCTATTTCTAATTTAACGAGCCACCCATCATCATATGGGCTTTCATTGATAACTTCTGGAGAATCATCAAGTTTTTTATTTACATCAACAACATTTCCGCTAATTGGTGAATATATCTCCGAAACAGATTTCACTGACTCTACAACACAGAGCTCTTCACCTTTTTTAATTTCTTTACCAATCTCAGGTAATTCTACAAATACAATATCTGTTAGTTCAGCTTGAGCATGATCAGTAATCCCTATGATGGCGATATTGTTTTGTATTTTCAGCCATTCATGTGCCTCAGTATATTTCAAACCATCTCTCACTTCTTCTGCCATATTTATCAAACCTTGTTATTTTCGAATGTGTTTTAAACATTTTCTAATGTTGCTGTGCCCAGTCTTTCTTAACAAACGGTGGTTTCACCACCCTAGCTTTCATTGGCTTATTTCTCACAACAATCTCAAGTATATTGCCTGCGTCTCTAAATTCAGGACGAACGTATCCCATTGCTATACCTCTGTTTAAACACGGAGACAATGTTCCACTTGAGACAACACCTACCTTTTCCCCATCTTTTCGTATTTCACATCCATGTCGTGGTATACCTTTGTCAACGCATTCCAGGGAGGTCAACCGTTCATAATCTCCCTGCTCCTTTTGCTTTAGAAGAGCGTCTTTTCCTATGAACGCATGATCCCAGTTTATCGTCCAAGACATAATAGCTTCAAGGGGTGTTCTTCCTCCTTCAAATTCATTACCTGCGAGAATGAAACATTTCTCAAGTCGTAGAGTATCACGTGCACCAAGACCGATTGGTTTTATATTGAATTCTTTTCCAGCGTCAAGAATTTTATAAAACGGGTCTTCTGCTTCTTTAGGCGGAGTTATTTGCAACTCAAATCCTAATTCTCCAGTATATCCTGTATGTGAAATGATGCAGTGTACACCACTGATATCAATATACTGGCAGCCAAAAAATTTCACAGTATTGAGATCTGTATCAGTTAGTTTCTGTAAGGTATCTCTTGATTTTGGACCTTGTATCGCAAGAATCACAAAATCTCGAGAAACATCTTCAGCTTTTGCATTGAGATTATATTCTTTGGCTTTCTCATTAAGCCATTTAGTAACAGTAGTTGCCATCCCTGCATTTGGAATTATCATGTATTTCTCCCCCAAGTGCATAAAAATCGTATCATCGATGACCGTACCATCTTCTCGCAATATGGCAGTATACTGGCTTAAACCATCTCCAATTCTTGACGCATCTTCTACAGTAGTCAGACTAATCAGTTTTTCCGCATCTTTTCCTGTAATCCATACATTACTCATATGAGAGACGTCAAAAAGACCAACAGATCTTCTTACAGCTAAATGTTCGTCTTTTATTGACGAATACTGTATTGGCATTTCAAAGTCAGCAAACTTAGTAAATTTTGCTCCAAGACCTTTCTGAATATTTAATAATGGGGATCTCAACACCATATCTATCGACCACGTGTATATTATTGTTATAGTAAAACATTTCGACAAATTATTTATCGAACACATCTTATAACATACAGTAATGAAACCTACCGAAATAGAGGGTGTTTTCAAAGAAAAAAACAGGATTTTTACAGAAAATCTCGATTCGTGTAGAGGAATCAAAGTATACAATGAAAAATTAATAACTTATAAAAAGAGAGAATTCCGATCATGGAATCCATACAGAAGCAAACTTGCTGCGGCAATTCTCAAAGGATTTATAGTGGACATAAAACCCGATGACTATATCTTATACCTTGGTGCGGCAACAGGAACAACCGTAAGTCATATTTCAGATATAATAAAAAAAGGCATTGTGTATGCAGTTGAAAATTCACCAGTTGCTGTTCATGATTTGATAAAAGTAAGTGAAAAAAGAACGAATGTCATCCCTATTTTAGGAGATGCAAATCATCCAGATCAGTATAGCTCTCTTGTTCCTTCTGTTGATCTCATTTATCAAGATATATCTCAGAGGAATCAAGCAGAAATTTTCATAGCAAATGTGAACAGATATTTAAAGAAGAAAGGCACCGGCATTTTCATGGTGAAGGCACGGAGTATTGATGTTTCTCTACAGCCAAAACAAGCGTACAAGCTTGCATGTTCACAACTTGAAGATCATGCCCTAAAAATTATTAAAATAATAGATTTGGCACCGTACGAAAAGGATCATGCAGCAATCTTTGTATCCATCTAATGTAATCGAAATACTCTTTATTACCATACGACATTAAGGTGCCAGAATCATGAACAGAAAGCTGGAATCAAAACTATCGATTCGACTAGCCAAATTCTTTGCACCAATTATACTTGGATCAGGCGCATTTGCCATTATTGGTTTACTTCTAGAAGAGGCGATGCGAGTAAAATATTGGCCACTTATCACTGGATATTTTTTTCCACCATTGGGAAAAGAATCGATTATCCCACTCGGCATAGGATTTGGAATTCACCCTTTAGTAATGGCCTTATCAATTGCTTTTGTTGATATAGTTGTGGCTCTCTTTCTTGTATGGAATTACGACCTTGCAAAAAAAATTCCCTTCGTAGGAAAATTTATAACCAAAGTTGAAGAAAAAGGAAGAAACGTTGAACAGAAATACGGCTGGATTAAACCGCTTAGGTTTATCGGGATCATTCTTTTTGTTATGATCCCATTTCAAGGGTCTGGAGGTCTTGTCGGATCAATTGTTGGACGTTTAATTGGCATGAAGCCCTGGAATATATTTTTTGCGATATCACTTGGAGCAGTTATCGGCTGTCTCCTCATCGCTACGTTTGCACAAGCATTCCTTATTTTTGCTGAAATAAATACCCTGCTCACACTCGTTCTGGTTGGCGTCATTGTCGTAGTAATAATACTTTATTTTGTTATCAAAAAACGAAAGAAATAATAAAATACCTAAATTGTAATGTTTATTTCTTTTAACATTTTATTTATAATATATACTGGTACCTCTTTAAGGAACGGTTTATAGTAATTAGTTGGAACGATTCCTTCTGTGCTGAGTCGTTGTGCATTTATAACATGTTTTTTAATTTCATCAAGGTAGAGTTTTTTGATATCGGAGGAATTTCTCTCTAATTTTTTCTTAAGCGCTCTCGCTTTTATACTACCATTTTTAATGGATCTTCTCTCTAGTCTTGAGAGTAAGGGGAGTACCACACTGTCGATCATTTCACCTTTTTCAAGATCTACCAGATCGTCAGCAAGTTGATAGGCAAACCCGACCTCTCTCCCATAGTTTGCAAGGACATTTGAAAGATCTTCAGAGACATCTGCCCAGATTGCAGCGGCTTTACAAGCTGAAGAAAACAAGGTGGCAGTTTTCAAATCAATAATTTTGCTGTAAATTTGGAAAAATTTCGAATCTGCAGATAATTTTGCATCGTTAAGATCTTTACTGTTGAAATTTATTTCTCTTAGTTGCCCGTCAAGCGTTCCACGCCAGCCCTCCATATATAATTTCGCAATCTTTTCTCCATGGGCCACGGCAAGATCAAATCCTGTTACAAGCATTTTATGCCCAATTAAAATTGCATTATCTATGCCTGTTTTGATATAAAAGGCAGGTTCGCCTCTGCGGTTCAAATCGCCATCGATAATATCATCATGGACGAGAGATGCACCATGAGCAAGTTCTACACCAACACATCCCTCTAAAAACTTTTGATACCTCTCAGACGGCTCCTTTCCTCCAGTACAAACTTTGAAAGCAATAGAGCCCAACAATGGCCTTAACCGTTTCCCTCCCTTTAGAATTGATAGTATTTTCTCGTCAGAGATCATCTCCTTCATCTTATTTTCTATGTCCTCGAAGGTGTTTTGTAGAAACATGTCTAGTGAAGCCGGTTGTTCCAACATTATGTCTCCCATGTAAGTTCAGTTTATGCGAAGTGACTTTGGTATCAATTACTACATAATATATTCTTCTATTGTTTACCTGTTGTTTAGTTGAACTTATTAAATACCTTATGTAAGGGTATTTTTTAATGATTTCGCTATTATATAAATCTCTGAGCTGCTTTTCCGTGATGCATCAGGAGTAAACGTTCTTACTGAAGAAAAGCATTGTTTCACCTTTTCAATAAATTCTTTAGTGTCCGCTCCTTCGAAAATTTTACAAACAAAAGTTCCGTTAGGGTGTAGTATTTGTTCTGCTACTTCTAACGCTCGCTCGCACAGCCAGAGACTTCGAGCCTGATCAACAGAGTAATTCCCAGAAATATCTGGCGACATATCTGATAGAACAACATCTGCTTTGGTATCGTTCAATATTTGTTTGATTTTCTCTACTGTTTCATTATCTGCAATGTCCCCTTGGATGAATTGCACATTATCAAGAGGTTTAATTGGTAGAATATCTGCACCAATAACAATCCCTTGTTTGTCAACATATTCTTTTGCGACCTGACTCCATCCACCTGGAGCTGCACCGAGATCTATAACAATATCTTTCTTTGAAAAAACACCAAATCTCTTTTGAATCTGTTTTAATTTAAATGCAGAGCGAGCTCGATACCCGAGCCGCTTTGCTTCTTTGTAGAAATGCTCTCTCTTTTTTTCGCTATACCAACGAGTCATTGTATTTAGAGAATGATATCAATGTCTAATCGCTCAGCAAGTTCTTTGTATCTGTTTCGAATTGTTACTTCTGTTACTCCTGCCACATCTGCCACTTCTCTTTGCGTTCGTCGTTCTCCACATAGTATGGATGAAATATAAATAGAAGCTGCTGCAACGCCCGTTGGTCCACGACCGCTTGTAAGCTCCTTATCAGCTGCATCTTTCAAAATTTCAATTGATTTTGCTTGTACATCTCCACTTAGTTTTAATTCACTGCAAAATCTTGATATATAATCCTGCGGTGATGTAGGCATGAGTTTCAGTCCTAACTCTCTTGCGATAAATCTGTATGTCCTACCGATTTCCTTTCTTGACACGCGTGATGATGCTGCAATTTCATCAAGTGTCCTTGGCACATTACATTGCCTGCAGGCTGCATAAAGGGCAGAGGCCGAGACACCTTCTATACTCCTTCCTCTGATGAGGTTCTTCAGAACTGCCTTTCGGTAGATCATGGCTGCTGTTTCCCTTACCGTTCTAGGAAGGCTCATTCCAGAAGCCATTCTGTCAAGTTCCGATAATGCAAAGGCAAGGTTTCTTTCTGTAGCATCACTAATTCTAATTCTTCTCTGCCATTTTCTGAGACGATACAACTGAGCCCTGTTTCTGGTTGGAATAGATTTTCCATAAGAATCTCTGTTTTTCCAACCGATCATTGTACTAAGACCCTTATCGTGAATTGTATAGGTCATCGGGGCCCCTACTCGAGCTCTCTTTTCTCGCTGATCACTGTCAAATGCTCTCCATTCAGGACCATGATCAATAAAAGCCTCATCTATGACAAGTCCGCAATCTTCACAAACTAATTCTGCTCTGGAATAATCCCTACTAAGATGTGTACTACTACATTCAGGACATTCAATGATTTCTTCTATATTCTGCCGTTTATCTTTCTTCTTTTTTGATTGAATAGGAATCATTGATTAATTCCCCCATAAATCTTTTATACTTTTCGATACGCTTTTAAAGGCAATGAAGTAACTCATATATAAATATTTCTATCACTGTCTCTTTTATATCGGGGGTTGCCCATAGGCAGAAAAAACTCGCCCATGGGCAAGTTCTCGTGGGCGAGTTTAGTGTCGGTGCATCAAACGGTGATGCAAACACGGTGTTGCAGGCACGGTGTTTCCACCGATTTTTTGGTGATAAGTGCTGAATAAATTCTCCTTTCAGAATGAAGTGACTGGCGAATGCAACATCTTTTAAGAAAATAGATGATATTATACAACGGATTAATAACATGGTAAAAAAATCCGCTCCAAAATATAAATGGAAAATATCATTTGAATTAAAAAATACTGTGATAGAAAACGGAGAAGAAATTGTAAGTAAAGATGTAAATATCAAACAGATTGGAAAACGTCATGTCCGAGGAGAATTATTTTTTGAGACAGACTATTGTGATAAAAGAATAATTGATGATGTTGAAGGAAAACTGAATGAATTTTTGAATATAATTGCAATTTATCAATCTGGTATTGAAATTAATCCAACATTTGTTCTAGAAAAATATGATTATTCGATAGATAATAGAAAAGAATTGGAAGATGCAGATATTCAAGTACCCGCAAAAATCACTTTTTCTACACACACAGATTCAATATTTTCTAAAGAATTATTAGATAAATTTCCAGAAAGAATTAAAACATTAAATTCGAGTGAAAAAAAACATGCTGTTCACACTATTTTAAGACAATGTAGAATTGCACATATGCAAGAAGATCCATTTATAAGATATGAACAACTTTGGATTACTTTTATGACTTTGCTTAACGCTCTAAAACTTGATCCGAATTGGAGTGACCAGCGATCAATTAGAGAGTTTGCTAGTGGAAAGACCAGGACATTAGATAAAACCCGTGTAGAAAGTATAATAGATACTTTGTCAAAATCTGCTTGGAGCCATGATAATATGATTCTTGGTCCTCATATGAAAAATGAAAATTGTAATAATTGGATTGATTTTTTTATTAAATTAAAAATACCTCGACGGCAGGGAAATAAAACAAAGAATTGAAAATGAATATCCTACTTATGATTCAGCACGTGTAGCTGGTTTTCTCAGAACTTTTGTAGGTTTACGAGAAGACCAAGAGAAAAATATTGAGAAAGACGATGTAGTCATTGTTTTTGGTCCTGCGACCGTTTTGGATGTTGCAGATATAAAAGAATTTATTTACGAAAAAGATGCTTTAACCGAAGGCAGTACGCATACATACTGGAGAGATGTTGATTATCGTGATATTGGCCCAGTTAGAATAAGGGATCTTCCTGAAAAATTTCAACAAGGTGGCGATTATTCTCTTCATCTCCCTTGTACTCTACAAAGTTTTAGTGGAACTGAAGAAATTCTTGATGAACTTATAGAAGTGATGAGAGAAGTTGAGAAAGTTGATCTTGCAAAAGATGTTTTTCTAGATTTTAAAGAACCAGAAGTTCAGCGATATATAAAAAATAATTTCGGGGAAATTGGAGATGGATTAAAACTTATAGATGATGAATACCCAACTTCTGTAGGGGATGCAGATTTTGTTGCCAGCGATGGAAAAAAAACAGTTGTAATCGAGGTAAAGATGGGTACAGCACAAGATGGTGCCATTGGTCAACTTCTTGGGTATATGAATGCAATCAGAGATAAAGAGAAAAAAGACGTTTATGGGATGTTAATAGCTGAGGACTTTTCACCTAGGGTTAAAAAGGCTGCAAAGTCTGATGATGTCAAACTAAAAAAATTTAGGGCAAAACTGGAATTTAGCGATATTGAGTGAAACGTTGCTATTCAAATGTATCATCTAGGTACCTTTTTTTTGTCCATAACCGAGCTTTGCAGTAACACCTCCATCTATAACCAAATTGATTCCTGTAATAAACTTCGCATTTTCAGATGCTAGAAATTCAACTGCATTTGCAATATCTAAAGGTTTACCTATTTGCTTCAATGGTTGAAAGTAACGATGTTCTTCTTTATCCCCATTTGTTAGTATTGCTCCAGGAGATATACAATTGACTCTTATATTAGCTGGTGCATATTTGATAGATAATGAGCGCCCAAGTGCAAATAATGCACCTTTAGTAACTGCATATATTTCGCTTGAATCATCCTTACCTCTCACCCCTTCAACAGAAGAAATAATAATTATCGATGGGTTTTCATATTTACACTTCCGCAATAAAGGAATTGCTTCTTTACAACAATTTATTGTCCCGATGATGTTAACATCAATCAAATTTTTGATGTCTTCTTGTGCTATCTTTTCAATAGACTTCATATCATCGGTTATAGCGGCACCAGTTATAGCGGCATTATTGACCAATAAATGAAGCTTTTTGCTTGTTTTATCGGAAATTTTAAGGAATACTTTCTTGATTTTATCGTAATCAGAAATATCAGCTTGAAAATATTTCACTTCATCTTTTTCTTCTTTTGGAGGTTTGTTTTTATCAATTACAAATATTCTATAATGCTCTTCTTTTAAACGTGAAACAATAGATTTCCCAATTCCAGAAACTCCACCCGTCACAATCGCAAATCGTTTATTTTCAGTCATCATATTCACCCTAAGATTATTTCTTTTTTTGAGTACCAATTTAACATCTCAACGATTGTTTATAATGATATGGCCTTAGCGAGACGGCTTTGACTAATACTACAAGCCTATTCAGAAAATAGTTGACTTTATATTCTATGAAAAATCAAAGTTGCCCATGGGCAAGGCCCATATCAGGTTTTTAGGAACGCGTAATATGCCAAGTATGAAGAATAAATATCTGCCTTACTTGTAACTTCAAAAGGCGAATGCATAGACATTACAGCTGGCCCAAGGTCAATAACTTCCATACCCAATCTGGAGAAATACTTTGCAACGGTACCTCCACCGCCTTTGTCAACCTTGCCCAGTTCTCCAGTTTGCCACGGTATTTTTGCCTTGTTAAGCATTGTTCTAATCTCTGCAACATACTCTGCAGAGGCATCGTTTGCAGCGTATTTACCGCCATGACCAGTATATTTAGACATGACTATACCGTTTCCCAGAGATGAAGCGTTTTTAAGTTCGAAAACATCTGTATAGTTGGGCGTTACTGCGGCGTTCACATCAGCTGATACTACCTTAGATTTTAGCATAACACTATCTACATCAATAGATGGATCTAACTTTTTTAAAATTGATCTTAGAAAAGTTGTAACCTGAGCGGTGGCACTCCCTTCACTGCCTATTTCTTCCTTATCAACAAAAAGCGATAGTGCAGTGTGTCCAGGGTTTTTTACATCGAGTATTGCCTTTAATGATGCAAAGGCACAAGCTCTGTCATCTTGCCCATATGCACCTATAAGTGATTTATCGAATCCCATGTCCCTTGCTTTGTGAGCAGGAACTGCCTCAAGTTCAGCAGAAATAAAATCCTCTTCCGTTATTCCATAATCTTTATGCAATTTATCAAGAATTGCGGTTTTGATTTTTTCTTTAAAATCACCTGCCGCCGGTCTACTTCCCACCATTATATCTAAACTTTCTCCTTTTATAGCTTCATCAATTTTTTTCGTATCTTGTACTTCATGGGACAGATGAGGTAGCAAATCAGGTACAGAAAAAACGGGCTCGTTTTCATTTTCACCCAATGTAAAAGTAATTTTTCCTCCATCTTTTTTAACGACGACTCCATGTAACGCAAGAGGAATAACTACCCATTGGAATTTTTTTATTCCACCATAGTAATGCGTCTCAAAAAGTGCGAGATTACTTTCTGAATCCTCGTACAGTGGAACTTGTTTTAAATCCAGTCGAGGAGAATCTATATGAGATATTATAATACGGAGCCCTTCATGTACAGGTTTTTTACCAGGTACAATAATGGCAGCTTCCTTTCCCCTGTTCATTATGATTTTTTTCTTACTTGTTTTTGCCATCTCGTTTATTCGTTGTACCGCTTCCCTTTCTGTTTTCACATCATTCAAAAATGTTTTGTACTCCTCAGCAAAATCAAAGGCTTTTTTGATCTGAGTTTTAGTTAGGATCTCCCACGCAGACTTCTTCTTATAGGCATATTCACTCTCTTTCTCTGTCATTTAGACTCCTCTTTTTGAAAGTCATATGATGGCTAAATAAAAAGATAACTAAAAACAGGCAATAAAGAAGAAAGATAAAGATGTTACTTTATCGTCTTATTATATAAACCAATGCAATAATGCCAATTGATGCTATTATTACTATTACTACAACGAACATGATGATGGGAATACCCTCATCATCTCCGGCATCCCCACTAATTTCGATAGTATCTGAATAACTCGCTGACGCACCTGAATTATCTGTTACCGTGAATGTGTACTCATATTCTCCAGGTTCATCATAAATGTGAGTTGGGCTTTTTTCTGATGATGGTGCAGAACCATCGTCGAATTCCCACTGGTATGTATAGGGAGGTTGACCGAAAGAAGGAAATCCTTCGAACTCAACAGATTTGCCCACCTCGCCTAAATTTGGTGCAAATGCATCAGCTTGTATGGGTGAATTTGGAGCTTCATCAGTCAAAAAGATTATTAAATCTTCAAGTCCTTCTAAATCCTCTTCATCCCACTCTTCCCAATCAGAAAAAGAAAATTTTTGATAAATTGTCCGGACAGAAACTTCTTCATAGGTTTCATTGTCAGTTTTCAAATCAAATGAAATCGTAAGAGTATCATACAATACAGAAAAATCATCTTCCGTAAGATTTATAATCTCAAAATCTGTAAAATAAATAAGTTGGCAAGTAGTATTTGCATATGTTATTTGGTAAGATTCAACCGATGTTATTAATGTAAAAGTATATGCTACTGTATTTACATCATCAAATGAGGGTTCCACAAATCCAAAGTCGCTTACATCGCTTATATTTCCTCTATCTTCGATAATTCCATCTACTGTTAACGTTAACGTTGCCCTTTTGCCCTCTCTCTTATATTCTAACATGGTTATATCGATATTTTTCTCATCAATTTCCGGATGTTCTTCTACAACTTCTTGGGTTAGAAAGTCAATAACATCTCCCACTCCATCTGTTATAGTTTCATTTTCCTCAACAGCTCCAACAGAATAGATTGAAACACCGAGAAGGCTACCCACTATCATCACAAGTATCAATATTTTCCCTATTTTCATGGCTATTACCCCTTTATAGTTCAGTAGGGCAATTTAATAATACTATTTAAGAATATTGCCAAATTTTCAACGATTACCTATGTATCTTTACTAAAAGTTACTTTTATTTTCTATTTTAGTTTCTTTTTTAGTTCACCCATAGTTGTGATTATTTCATCCAATGTAGATTCCAATGTACCTAATGTTTCATGTATATTCCCTGTGACTACGGCCCCTTGGGATGAAGGTTTGATTATTCCACCTTTTTCTAAAGTTCTTAATGAGTATCTAATCATATGTTGTGGCTGACCGGTTATTTGTGATAGTCGTATAATCCCTATGGGCCCATGCTCTTTAACCGTGTTTAGAACGTCGATATGTCTAGAAAGCAGGTCTAATTCTTTCTCTGCAACATTAGTGATATGGATTTGACTCTTGATTTTCTCTTCCAAATAAATACCTCCTGGTTAATTGTTAACATATGTAATGCATTAATCATATATAATTTTTGCTAAGAAAGCAGTAGTTCCGAAAGTAACCTGGGAAATCACAAAATCGGTCTAAAATTCATTTTTCAAGACATATCCATCATAGAAATTTGAGACAAAAATATCGAAAATTAGTAAGAAAACAAATCAAAATCAGAAAATAAAGAGATTTTGTTCTAATAAACTCTGATTAACAATAGGAAAAAAGGTTATTGGTTTGGCTTCCCAATATCATAATGTCAACCCCCTGGGTCAATCGTGAGAAGAACAGAAACAAAAAACTTCGATTTAACAATACGGACATCCTTTACAAACCCAAACAAAGCCAGGCTAATGATGATACTAGCAAGTATCCACAGGTTATACAACAAAGCAGAAAACAAGAAGTAGAAGAGCCGAATGAAATAATTCTTTGATGTTGTTTTCGCTCTGAAAGAATGCTTCTTCACCCTATAACCTGTTTCAATCCCCCACCTTTTACTGTAAAGGTAGAACAGTCTTTTTGATAATCCTACATCGTTCTCATCAAAGTCGATGTTTGTAGCAAATGCTCTTTTAATCCCGTATTCATCTTCAACCAATACAACATTGAACCTGCTGTTTTTCATCACGTAATTAGTAATAACTTTTGGAGCGGGCATAACCTCAAGAACTCTTTTTATTCTTGAGTTAGCTGAGCAGGGCATAATGAATTTGATATTGAATCTTTTGAATATCTCAATGGAGTTTGAATCGAAGAATCCCCTGTCAGCATACAATCGTTTTATCTTAACTCGCTTTGATGCATAGTTAAGGAGTGTTCTGATGATTGTCTCTTTTCTGTCAAATGGTCCAACTGGTATTGCAAGTAATGTAAATCTCTGTTTTGGCTCTACTATTGAGATGGTGGCGAATCGATAGCAGTGTGTAGTTCCCCGTTCTGGTTTCTTTTCTACGACCATCGGTGCATTCTTATCTCCATAGAAGAACCAGTCGGTGAAATCTATTGCCACATCCACTGGCTTGCGGAACATGTTTGCTTTCCTTGCTGATTCCCATATCATCTCAAAGTATGTCTGATACATCCGTTGAATCTGTCCTATGTTTTGGTAGTTTTTCAGATGATATAGGAATGTGTCAGCATCAGGTGTTTTGTTTCTTTTTTGTTTTAATGTTTCTGATCCGCTCTCTGCATAGTCTCCTGTCCATATCATATGCAGGATTAAGTCTATAAAATCCTTTTTAGTGTAAATTGCGTTGTGGTGGATGTTCAGGTCTATTACAGATGAAAATCGTTTTTTGAACATCCTGCTAACTTCTGTTGTTTTTTGGTTTTTCTTGTAATAGAAGTTTCTGTTTCTATCTTGTGTTTTTGGTTTTTCTGATTGTGGTATTTGTATATCTAGAATAATGTCGAATTTTTCTGATATTTCTTCAATCTTTTTCGTAGTATAGTTCAATAGTTCTTTTGTTTCGTTATCGAGAATGTGGTTGATGAAGTAGCTGATTGTTGTCTGATCAGGTATTTCATCAAGTCCGAGGAGTTTCAGTTCGTTTCTATGTCTTTTTAGGTATCTTATTAGTTGTGTTTGGAATTTCATTCCTTTAAGCTTCTGAAATATAATAAGCTTAATAAGGGATTCACAAGAGAATTTAATTGATCTATAATTGATGGGAACTAATGAGTTAATTTCTAATTTATTTAGAAAATCAGCTATGCAAATTTTCTTTTTATTTTCGATTATTTCAAATGTGTTATATATCTCCTTTTCTATGTACGATTTGGAGATGTTTTGTTTGCTAGACCGCATTCGTTATATCTCCTGCCAAGGGGAGGACCAACAACCCTTGGCACTTACTTTTAAAGTATATTACTATTAAAGTATATACTTCAGGGGTATATAAACTTTACCTTTGAAATAATATACCTAAAATTTATATACCCGTAAATAGTATACTCTATACGTATGGGAAAAGTCAAAATCACCGTTGATGGATACAAATGCGAACGATGCGAACACGAATGGATACCAAGAAACTGGGAGGAAAAACCGAGAGTATGCCCGAAATGCAAAAGCCCGTACTGGGATAAACCTAGGAAAACCCCCGTAAATAGTAAATAATCACAATCTACTCACGGGAATATGACATAATTTCAATTTTATATATGATTTTTCGAACAAAACTTGATTGTATCAAAAAATGACCGTGTCAAAAACTGATACATTCAAAATTTGACACAATCAAATTCTGACACAGTCAAAAACTGAACGTTTATTAATAATAAATCTATTTAGAATTTTAAATGTATAACAATAAAAACTCCAAGGTTATTAAAATCTGTCCTTATGGAAAGTGCAAGGAACTCGGTAGAACACTGGGGAAAGATGGCACTCTAGAACTATTGTATCTTTTAGAAGAAGAACCTCGACGCTATAAGGATCTTGATAAAACCCTAGAAAAACAGCTATCACAATCATCATTATCCCGCCGATTAAAAATCCTTCAGAATCTTAACATAATCAAACAACATCCAAAAAGATCAGAACGACGTGAAACACATGTTTATGATTTTACACTACGTGGTGAGCGTCTTATGACTTTCTTAAAAGACTATGAGAAAGAAATCAAATTACCATCAGAGCAACAAAAAATTGTTGAAATTGAAAACAAGAAATAGACTCATCTAATCCCCTCCATAACATTATATACTCTGATAATTATCCAAAACCAATGTATGAAAACGTCACTTCTCTGGACGATATAATAAAACCCGAGAAATATCCCAAGATAAAACAAGAAATAGATGATTTTTTAAGGAAAGTAATGGAAAAATGTATTGGTAAAATTGATACAATTGTAGGCGTTGATAGAAAAGGTACGTGGATATTACATGATTTTTTTCATGATAATCCTGACTTAGCAAAATTCAATATTATTTCAGACAACCAAATTTTACCACCTTTAATAAAAGGATTAAGAATTTTGCTTTTCGATAATTCAGTTCGCTCTGGAGCAACTATACTTAGGACAGTTAGAGATCTCAAAAATCATAAACCTCAGAGCATAAAAGTTGCTTGTCTGTTAATAAATGACAAAGCTTTTGATAATATTAATATAAAACATCAGATTGAAATTGAGGCATGCAAAAAATTCTCTACATATGAAGCGCAAGCAAAGAAATATATGGATTGGGAGATTATTTATCTCTCAGGACTTAGAGTAAAAGACAATCCAGATTATCCAATATTAAAGCTTACAACATCCTATACCAACCTAGATAAAATATACGAGTATTTGGTTGAATCATTTAGTAGAAAAATTGTGAATATATATGATGATTTTATTGTTGACTCAATTGCTGATACTAGACATTCACTCGATATATCAATTGAGATAAATTCAAATGATAAATCCATTCTCGTTCCTTATGATTCAATAATTACAGAGATAGATGGATACAAAATAAGATGTTTTATGGCATGTTATGATGGAAATACAGAAATTAAAATGGTGCCATTGTTAAATCCACGATACGATCCCAGTAAATGCCAAATTTGGAAAAATTCCCCTGATTTTTGTCTTTACAAGCTAGCAAATACCAAAAAATCAGAAATTATTTGTAAGATATGTGTACCATTTCTTTTAAACCAAAAATTTTTAGAAAGTATTCAGACTAAAGTATTACCAGAAATAAGAAAAAAAGGAATATTAATTGACAATGTAGAACTTAGATCCCCTGAATTTCGACGTTTCTCTAGGATTTAGAAAGGCGCCTAGTATTATTATAAATACTCTTGACAAAATCTTTTGCCTCTCCAGAGATATTAAAAACTCTAGTCCATTTCCCTTCTGCCTTTTTCCAATTACCATCTATTACGCCCAAGTCGAATAGTTTGTCCAAGCTCTTTGATATAGTAGATCTAGAAACATCTTTTTCCAGAATCTTGACTATTTTATTAAACCATATCTTCTCTTTTTTGATTTGTGTAAATTCATAGATGACACTACAAGCTTTTAATTCTGGTGAAAGTAATTCCCAATTCGTCATCTATTTTCACTCCTTATTTCGGAGAGTGAAAAATTTTGGTGTTTATAAAGTTTGCGTTTTTTGTACTGCAGTCTGTTTTCCTTCCTCCTCTCCTCCATTCTATATTTATGTATGTAATTTATACTATATTAAATTTTTCATACTGCAGTATAATTATCAAACAAGATACTCTCTTACACCTTCCTTGATTCTAGGAGTTTTTGAGAAAAATCTCATGGAAATATCATAAGTTTTTTTAATTTTTTTAAGAATAGGAAGTATATATTCTCGTTTCATTGCTTTAGAATCCTTTTTAAACATTAGATGATAAAAAGAAGCCCACATTACCGCAGCATCCGCAAATTCTATAGCCTTCCCAAAACCAATTAACGAATAACACTCAGTGTCAGGAATAATTACTTTTGCCATACTAATATTAACTGATTCACAGGCAGAGAGAAACAAACGCCTTTTGTTAAGATGTGGTTTGATAATTTTTCCAAATTCCTCATATGAAATTCTATCTAACGTCGTATACAAATTTTTATCATTTCCATGACAGGAAATATGGAGGTATCGATAATTACTCAAATCAAATTTATTTAATATCTTTTCTAGTTCTTTTTTTGTTCTGATATAATAATAAATTGAAGCTTTTTTTTCTCGATCAAGGTTTAATATATGAGATAAAAATTTTCCTTCGTATCTATCATTTTCTTCGTCATCAAAAAATAGAGATTCGATAATGAAAACGTTTGGTGATGTCATGATTTGAAAAATAATAGATGGTTTTATATTACTTTCTGCATCATCTAATTTTTAGCGTCTCTTCTCTCCATTTACAATATTCACAATCTTTACCAAATTCTGGCAGAAATCAATAATGTAATCCTAGTAGCTGTCTTAGTATCGGAAACATCCGTGGATGGTTCTGTAAGAACTGTAAAAACCACCAGTTCTGTGATTGTTGGTTCATCGGCATAGTGACCTCAAGTTCACCCCACGGGCCCCACAAATTATAGGTGTCTTTAGCTCTGGCTCTAATTGTATACGTTCCTTTCTCATTCCATGTATGACTTAGTGTTATTTCTTCACCAGAACTATAGGGACCAAGCCAGTCTTCTACAGCACCGTCTCCCCATTCAATATAATAGTAGACATCATCGCCATTGGGGTCTGTAGACATAAACGTGTAATCATATGACCTTCTGACCCGTCCATTGGTTCGACCATCAATATCAGGTGCATCAGGTGCATTTGAATCTACTTCGCCAAACGCATAAAGATAGCCATATGATATTCCACTTACCCTTGATTGTGAACCAATATATACTGTGCCCTCACTGTCAATTACTGGCGAAGAATACACCCAATCATCAGCAATTACCTTTTGCCATTTTTCGGTTCCATCGGGATTAAGAGCGATAATATCCCCTCGGTAGATGCCCCTTGTTACTCCAAAGTAGATTGTACCATCAGCGGAAATTGCACTAGATGTTGTAACATGGAGATCTCCTTCAGGGTCAAAAGTCCATTTTCTTGTTCCATCAGGGTTGATAGCATAGAAGTATTTTTGTCCTATGTATATCGTTCCATCCTCTGCAATGGACGGGGTATTTGCACTTCCCCAGTCAATACCGCTAGTCCATTTAATTGTCCCATTGTTTGGATATATTGCTTTTAGATCACCTGCCATTGTAGCAACATATATGGTTCCATCATCAGCTATAGTAGGGCTTCCACACCAGGCGCCCATACTCCGACTCCATTTCATAGTGCCATTATTGGGATATAACGCATAAAGAAGCATAGAATTCGAAGTTACATAGACAGTCCCATCATCACCAATGGCTGGAGAAAAATACACCCTATCACCTGTGTCAAAATGCCATTTAACAGTACCATTTGGATTTAGGGCATAAACCAACCCCTTATTTGACCCTGCTCCTAACACTCCAAAGTAGATGGTTCCGTCTTTCGCAATTGTAGGGGAAGACGTTATAGTATCATGGGTATCAAAACGCCATTTAAGTGATCCATTTGGATTGATTGCAAATAGTCTGTCGGCCCATGAGCCAACATAAACTACTCCATCTTCATCGATTGCTGGAGAAGAAGTTACCCAATCATGACAGTCAAACCGCCATTTCTCGGTCCCATTTGGATAGAGTGCATGCAAATAATTATCCTTACTTGACACATAAATTATATTGTTTTCATCAATGGCGGGAGACGAATCGATTCCAAAGTCAACCCAATATGTCCATTTAAGTATATACTCATTGTTAGCAGTACTATAAGGACTCCTTCCAGTATGACGAACATCATGACCAAACATCGGCCAGGAAGAATTCATTGGACCCGCAGAAGTTGCTGTTGTCTGCTCCATCTGCTCAGTATCAACTGTTAACTCCTCTGTGGTATTTGACACACC
The DNA here is from genome assembly GCA_023140035.1 of Thermoplasmatales archaeon. Taxonomy (GTDB): domain Archaea; phylum Thermoplasmatota; class E2; order DHVEG-1; family DHVEG-1; genus JAGLML01. Next base: position 201 of record JAGLML010000001.1, on the reverse strand, counting down.
TACAAACCCAGATGAAAGAAGTAACAGGACTATCAGTATCGGGATGATATGCTTCACTTTATAGTTCCTCCCAATTATATCTATAGATGATTGGGTATATAAATGCTACCTACGGCAGGGATAAACAAATATATCAGTTCTACATTATTAATATGAAGAGGGGGAACATGGAAGGAAATAACCTCATCAAGAAAGGTTTAA